>NZ_JBYTDL010000010.1:0-142990 GCF_058791335.1 Lysinibacillus sp. EB271-A1-10B | reverse complement strand
TCTTCACCTCTACTATATAAAAAAATAGTAGTACGAACCAATGCCTTGGTCTGCACTACTAATCTTAGTATGTTTTTCTTTATTGAACTCCCATGAAAATAAAACTCTTCAATTTCGGAATAAAGACAACACGAAAGCAGACGCAGCTCATTTGTTTTTTTAAATTTGCAGCGTCAAAATTAGGGTGGAATTATTTGTTGGGTTAGGAGGCATCTGGTTCAATGATTGTGACGTTATACCCTAAGTTTTCAAGTCTTCGAACTGAATATCGTACAATAGATTGTTCTTTTTGCTTGTCAAAGTAATCTTCACCTAAGTCTACGTACATTTCTTTGCGTGTTAAGAGATAGTAGGCGATCCTTAAAATTGCATGGGCAACGGATATTCCTGCTCGCTTTTTACCTTTTCGCGAAGCAGTTCGTCTATACATTGCACCCAGGTAGGTTTTGGATCCTCTGACAGAATGAGCAGCTTCTATCAAAGCTGATTTCAAGTATTTGTTTCCTTTTTGCATGATAGTTGATTTCCTTTTACCAGCACTCTCGTTGTGTCCAGGTACTAGCCCTGCCCAGGAACATAAGTGGGCCGCACTGGGGAATTGCTTCTCCACGTCGGTTCCGACTTCTGCTAAGATTTGCTCAGCCATTCGGGTAGCGATGCCAGGAATGGAATCCAACCGTTCTATATCTTCTTGGTGAGAAGATAGTCTAGTAGCTACCTCCAGATTTAACAGTTCAATCTGTTCACTAAGAAAATCAATATGGGTAAGAATGGTTTTTAACATTAGCCGTTGATGTGGATTGATATACCCGCGAAGAGCGAGTTCAAGCTCATCCTTTTTCTTCTTCATTGTTCTTCGAGCGAAGCTCGCTAGTTTTTCAGGATCATCCTCTCCATCTGCGATGGCACGAAGCATGTCACGAGATGAGATACCCATAATGTCGGAGACAACGGAGCCAAGTTTGATATTTGCTCCTTCTAGTACCTTTTGAATCCGATTATGTTGTCTAGCACGCTCTTCAATAATACTACGACGGTATCGAACTAACTCTCGTAGTTCTCGTTGATTTCGGTCCGGAATAAAACTTGCTTTGAGTTGTCCGTGTCGAAGTAGTTTGGCGATCCATTCTGCGTCTTTCACATCGGTCTTGCGACCCGGTACTGCTTTCATATGTTGAGCATTCACTACTAAAAATTCAACATTCTCTGCTTCAAGTAAGTTAACGATCGGCTTCCAAAATACACCTGTACTTTCCATTGCTACGTGGGTACAACCATGCTCCTTGATCCAGTCGATTAACTGTAATAGAAATACAGTTTTAGTGGAAAACGTTTGAATCTCCTTTCCTTTTGGAGTCATAATACATGCAGTAATGGAATCCTTGTGAACGTCCATCCCACATGCGCGTTCAATGATTACTTCCATTGTAATCATCCTTTCTACGGCAAATAGTATTGGAGGCTGGTGCAACAACCAGAGTAGGATTAATCTCCCATGAGTGCTTCCCGTAAGGGAGCGACATTCTGTGATGCACCGTGGTCGTTGGAGTCAGACTAACGGATGGGCTCTATGGCACCATAGTTCATCGACCTTCCTCTCCCAGCCGTAGTATCCTATACCCGATTTTCACATTTTCATTCTCTGTGGTGTAGCGCCGATTTTGCGCTACATGGATGGCTAACGGTGCAGGTTAGTGCAAGTAGGGATAAGATGAGAATATGCGTGTAAAAATATTTATTAAAGGGCTGTTTGTATGCTTCATATGAATGTAATCAAAAAATTTAAAACCTCTTACCAAATTAAATTTTCGAATGCCTATCGTTTTTTATGCCATACAATGGGCAGTAAAACAATTATTTATGATACAGGTTCTTGGGAAAAAATAAAGGAGCTTAGTAAACCCAATAATCCAGGAGATATTCATTTTTCAGACAATGATGATTATTTATATATAAAAAACACAATCGGTACTGTATGTGTGTATGAAACGGTTGGATTTCAGTTAATCAAAAGCATTAAATCAAATAAAAAATATCAACTTGTTGAAGGGGACTTTGTTTTAACTAATACTTCATTCTTTATCCTTGATACATTGAAAACGAAAGACGGACATCAACTGGCATTAATCAACATTGAGAAGGGTGAGTTTAGAGTACTAACGCAATTTAAAGATTCAATTCCCCTAATTTATTTTAATCACTTTATCCAGGCTGAAAGTGCCTATTTATTTACTTTGAGTTATGTAAATAATGAAGATTACCGAGTCGAAAAAATAGTAAAAGTTAAAGAACCAATAAATAAAGAGTCCATAGAAATATTAGATAACTTAGAAATTCGGAATTGGGATTCCATCATCTTTAACTCTATTAAAACGTATATATTGTGGTTCAAGATTATGACATAGTTATACTTGATGGACAGTTTAAAGAAATTTTAAAGAAAGTCTGTTTATCAGAACAAGATTATCCTGACCACTTCGGTTATTTTCAACATATGCACCAGTCAAACGATGGACGATATATTATCCTTACATATAGTGAGACAGTTTTAATCCTGCGATACGATGATTTAGAACCCATTTTAGTTGAAGAACTACAATATGCTTGTTTTGGGGAATTCAGCAACGATGATCGATTTATACTTATAGGAACGTGGGAGAATGGTTACATCCTTGAAAACACCCTACGTTAGTGTCTTTGGAGAGGTGAAGGTCACCGTTCTTCTCTTTCTAATAAGGGTTGTGAAATTCTTCACTTAAAGTAATGGGGTGCTTTAATTGAATATTCTCATCCCGAAATAATCAAACTTTTTTATAAAAACCAAACTAGATAAATAAAGAACCAACTGTTTTGATCAAACCTTGTTTCAAAACAGTTGTTCTTTCTGTAGAAAATCAGCGTTTGCAACTTACTTTTAATTGAACTTTATTAAAAAGCTACATCTATATAAAAATAAAAGCAGAATTAGTCCTTCAACTAATTCTGCAAAAAACTATTATAATGTGTAACATTCTATTTGTCATATTGTTAAATCTTTAACAGTAGAAAATAACTTGACTTTTAATAAAAGATATCCCAACTATTTTTCTTTTGCATTATAAACGACCATATCCAGCAAAATGCTTTTTCCAATAAGTGCTACTGATGTTAGCAGTGGAAACACCATTGTTACTCGCGCTAATCATTTGGTTATTTCCAATATAAATGCCTACATGTGAGATACCAGCTTTATACGTATTAGAGAAAAATACTAAATCGCCTGCTTTGGGTGAACTTACTTTTTTAGCTGTACTATAAAAGCCTGCTGCTGACTTACGAGCAGTCGAAATACCAGCATTATTAAAAACGTAAGTAACATAGCCTGAACAATCAAAACCTGTACTTGGTTTACTCCCGCCAAATGTATATCTTACGCCTAATTGTTGTTTAGCAATTTGTACTAGACTAGCAGTTGGTTTAGGTGTAGATATTGGTTTTGGTTTAACTGTTGATGTTGATGTAGTATTAACGTTTAACTTTTGTCCAACGCGAATGGTTGAAGAAGATAAGTTATTCCATTTCATTAAAGTTTGATAGGAAACACCGTACTGATTGGCAATCTTCCATAAAGAATCACCAGATTTTACTGTATAAGTTGCCGCCGATGCTGTGTCAATTGTTGAAAAAAGTACAGATGAACTTAAAACCAATGTAGCTAATTTCATACCCCATCTATACTTTTTATTCTTTTTCATAATATGTATCCTCCTAAATATTCAAAAACTTAATACATAAATGATATTAACATTGTAATATTACAATAGTATGTCAATAAAATAACATTAAAGATACAAATTTTACTAATAATAATTAGGAAATCATCCACTTTATGGATCATTATCTAAAGTCAGGGATAATAGAAGGTAAACGTATTTCTTATGGAAGGGGAATGACATTTATAGGAACGCAGTTTTATAGAAGAATGTATTTGAAGATGATAAAAATGAAATATTGGGGGATATTAAGTATCTAAATAAAGTGAATGTGGATAAAGGGAGAGACCGGCTCTTGGTTTAAGACAAGGGACAGTCCCCGAAGTTTAATTTTTTTCCTTTTGAATGGCTTTACGTGCAAGTGCATCTGCAGCTTTATTTTGCGTATCTGGAACCCATTTGATAAAAAATAAATCGAAGTTACTTACAAGTGTAAGTGCCTGCTCAAGATAAGGTTTAAATTCCTCATTTTTAACATATTCTTTTTCCATAGAGGCTACAACAATTTTTGAATCAGAGCGCACTGATATTAGGTTTGAACTAATCTTGAGTGCTTCCTCAAGTCCGCGTACTAATGCAGTAAACTCGGCAATGTGGTTATTGGTCTGTCCTATATACTCACTTATTTGTATATGGTGGCCCTCACCTTTAATAAATATTCCAATACCACTGGGGCCAGGGTTTCCTGCACTAGCAGCATCAATGTAAACTTCTAACATAAAATCCCCACTTTTTGATTTAGATTTTACATTAATTGTACATCAATAGTGCTTTTTCACAATAATTTAGTTGAAGATAAATATGGATAAACAAAATAGTTGCTTGTTCAAAATGTTCACTTCATAATAGTAAGAAGCGAAATTTGGACGTGAAAGGAGCGAGAGTTCAAATTGGATAAAGTGACGGTTATGAAAGATATTGATGAACTACATGATATGTATTGTGCTGATTGCTTAGTGATCAAGCAATTACGAAAAGAGCGTGGAAAATCTGGAGCTCATCGCTTCTGTATTGAAGCCTGCACAATAGGCGAGCGACTACAATTTCTTGGAGAAGAGCTCATGAAGGTATATAGTAAATAATGTTTTCACATATTGCAAAAATATCTTTGAAGTAATCATAGTACTAAACGGTCTATGTTTAAATAAAGTAAAGCTTAATGATAAAAAATTTTTAACTTAATTTGATGCATAAATAACAATATGTTCGAAAGAATTACCGTAAAATAAGCTACTTTGTTGTTGGTTCACTACCGATAACAAATGTAGCTTTTCTATGGTGAAAAAATGCGCCACACACTCTAAGATCTGTTTAGAGCGTGTAGCGCAATATAATTTTAAGTATTATTTAGTTTCAGCATAGGTACTTAAGTCTTGGTAGTATTTTGTGAGAGAGGAAGCTGAAATATCGAACGTCGCTGCAATTTCTTTTACTGTCATTGATAGCGGCTCGAACAGCTCTTTCTCTTGACCATATCGAATCGCACCAGCAGCGATCGCAGCCTCTTTGCGCGCAGATGGTTGTCCTTCAATTAAGTAGTCTTCTAAAAGCTCTAACATAGGAGCTGTTTCACGATCATTTTGCTCAAGGAAATCTTTTACTTGTGTGATTACATTGCTCTCAAAATTCGTGAATTCCTCGCCTTTATAACCGTTTGACACAAGTAATTCCCAGAAGGATAAATGCTCTTCTTTTAAGAATGCGCCAATCTTCTTCTCAGAAGCCTCGAAATTTTTATTAAATTGCTCAAACACTTTAGCGTGATCTTCCGGGAAGAAGATTAGCGTTGAAACAGCTAAATAATGCTCTGATTTTTTTGTACCATCTGGTAAGATGAATGCAAAGACATGCATACCTTCAGGGATTGGTTTATCATTTTCACGACGAATATAAATTTCTTCTTTTGATAACACATGTGTAGCCTTGAAATATTTTTCTTCTACAACAGACACAGAACCAATAAATAGACGAGGTTGTGACCAACCTTCTAACACTTTTACTGTAGAAGGTCTTACCGCTTTTTTCTTTGTTTTCTTTAAGTAACCTTTCCAAATAGATGGCTCTTGATGGAAGAAGAAGTCGTCTAACGCGATTGCTTCAATTAGCTCTCTTTGTAGTACGCTCTCTAATTTAGGCTGCCATGTACCTACATGCTCGATATAAGCACGAACATCTTTGCGTTCTGGATATTCTAAGTAAAATGTTTGTAGTACACGTTCTAATTCTTCGATTGCTACAGTTTCTACTGTAACCTGCTGTTTGCCTTCACAACATTTTTTGTATTTTTTGCCGCTACCGCAAGGGCATGGATCATTACGTTTTACCATAATTAGAAACACTTCCTTTGAAAATTGTTAGTCGAATTTTGCTAAATAAATTGCATCTACTTAATAATAACGGTACATTTGTATGAAGAAAAATGATTGTCTATTTAGAAATATCAAAAAAAGGACGCCCTGATTCTATTATATGAACATATTTTCCAACTTAGAACTAGAAAAAGAAAACCATCTACGCTTTAGAAATAGCATAGATGGTTCTAAGCTTTGTTTAACTTTTGATAGCTTCCATTTCAGTCGTTAATCGTTCAAGCTCATCAACGAGGTGACCAATGTAAGCTATCGTATCTCGAAGCGGCTGGTCTGTTGTAACATCGACACCCGCCATTTGAGCTAGCTCTACAGGTGATTTCGTACCGCCAGCTTGAAGGACTGCTAACCACTCATCTACCGCCGGCTTACCTTCTTTTAAGATACGCTTGGATACTTGTGTAGAAATTGTTAAGCCAGCACTGTATGTGTATGGATATAAGCCCATATAATAGTGTGGCTGACGCATCCATGTAAGTTCTGCACCTTCAGAAATGTCGACAGCTTCGCCCCAGAAATCTTCAAGGACAGAACGTTTTAATTGATTTAAAACTGAAGCATTAACAGCTTCACCTGCGTCAATTAATTCATATACTTTTCGTTGGTATGCTGCCTCTAGTAAGTGTGTGACGAAATTATGATAGTATGTTTTGGACACAATGTTTGAAATAACCCAACGTTTGAAACGAGGATCTTCGTTATGGGTTAATAAATAATTGGCTAGAAGCATTTCATTCATTGTTGATGGTGCCTCGATAAAGTATAACGAAGGACGACTATTAAAATAAGATTGATGGGCATGTGCATTCACAAAGTGACCTGCATGTCCTAGCTCATGAATTAGCGTAAATACTTCATTCATACGTTCATTCCAAGACATTAAAATATAAGGATGATTACCATATGGACTTGAACAGAATGCCCCAGTAGATTTTCCTTTGTTTGTTGCATAATCAATCCAGCGCTCGTTAAATGCCTTTTCAATCATGTTCTTGTAATCCTCGCCCATAACCGATAATGCATTTTCAACATATTCTTTTGCTTCCGACATTGTTAATTTTGGATCATACTCTGGATCTAACGCTATTTTTAAGTCTGCAAAAGTCATGTTCTCGATGCCGTTCGCTTGTTGAATAAGCTTTGTGTAACGGCGCATATGAGGCGCAAGCTCTTTTGTAATAAGATCTATTTGACGGTTATAAAGTGAGCGATCAACATCCTGATCAAACAATAAATAATCAATGATAGAGTCAAAGCCTCGTAATTCCGCCATTGTTTTTTCCTGTTGAATATGTGTGTTATAAATTTTGGCAGTTGTGTGCTGATAATCTCGTAACTTACTAGAAAATGCTTCAAATGCAGCACGACGTACGTTTGTATCAGCCTCAAACTCCCAGTTGTTTTCGTATAATACAAAACTTAATGGATGCTTTTCACCATTTGCCTCAAACTGTCCAAAATGCATATCAACAAGCTTTGTCGTATTATATGTTTCATAAGGTGTCTTAAAAGTTGAACTAAATGCAGCTAATGCTTTTTCCACTTCAGGGTGCAGCTGATAAGGCTTTTGCTTTAACAATTCCTCTAAGTAAACTTTGTAAATAGGACTCAACTTAGTGGCCTCTTGTAAAATCGCTTCGTCCAGTGCTAGTAATTCACTGCGTACGAAAGAAAATGCACTACTTATTTTACCCACCGCAGTACTGTATTTGGCAGAACGTATTTGCGCTACATTATCTGTAAGATCTGTTTGACTATTTAAATTTGCATATGTGCCAATAGGGACAATGCTTTTTTGTAATGCTTCAAAAGCTGTTAAAACTTCAATTACTTTTTGCGCACCCGTAATTGTACCTTGATACTTGCGTTCAAAGCTTAGTGCATCCTCTACAAGCTGAGCTAAAATAGGCTCAAAATCCGCATCATTTTCAAATAAGTCTTTTAAATTCCACGTTTCTTCTACGGGTACATCTTTTCGTAATACTTCCATCAATCAACACCCCTTATGTGTAAGTGTCTCCATTATAACGAAACTATTTCGGAAAGTGAAATAATTATAGAGAATAGTTTAAATATTTTTAAAAATAGAATAATAGCGTAGAAACTTATGTTCGTGTTTAGTATAATGGATGTAAAGAAAGGAGGAGGAATGAAGTAATAATGCAGTTAGTTTGGGAAAAACCAGACGTATATAAACTTAGCCAAGTGAATCAAGATAATTTATGGAAGAAGTTAATTGCGGATTTGTTTGAAGATTTTTTGTTGTTCTTTTTGCCAGAGTTACATGCAGAAGTGAATTTTTCAAAGCAAGTGGAGTTTTTACAACAGGAGCTTTTCAAAGAAATTATTGAGCAACGTCAAGGGCGCAAAATAGCTGACCAAATTGCGAAGGTTCATCTGAAAAGTGGGAAAGAGCAATGGATCCTTATGGTAAGAAGATTGTGGCTATTGCTATTTTTACGAATAAGAGTACTAATAGCACGAACTGGTACCATGAAAAGTATTATGGTACAGAATTAATGTACACTTTTAATAAATTTGTTGTATCTGATTTTGATGAAGAAGAATTGAAAAAGTCAACGAAGCTACTCAGTAAAGCATTACTAGCATCTCTTTATTTGAATCGTACAAAAAATGAAATGAGTCTTCGTAGTACGTACAAAAGAACTTTACTAAGAGAAGTATGGTCATTAAAAAATGTTGAACGAGCAGAAGTAAATGCGTTGCTTTATTTTATTGATTATTTATTGAAACTACCAAGAGCTATGTCTGAGCAACTTGTAAGAGATGTAAAAGAGGAAATTAGAGGGGAGGAAGAAATGTTGCATCAATATAAAGAAGATTTACCACCGACACTTGCTGGAGTATTGGAATTAGAAAGGCAGGAGGGCATTGAGCTGGGAATTGAACGTGGCATGAAACAAATAATTTTTGGTTTATTTGAAAAGGGTGCTGAAGACGAATGGATTGCAGAGGTTTCGAAGCTTCCAGTGACAAAAATTAAGGAAATTCGTAAGGAACTTAAATAGTCTAATTGTTTAGTGAGACAAATTGCCAATCAAATGACCTTTAAAAATTGTTTGTGTTAATGGAAAAAAATGTGTGTATAGCAAATGCACTTTGCTACGCATACTAATAGCTAGAACAACTGGCACATTGGAGGAGAAACAATGACACAAAACTTAAACAAACAATTAAATAAACTTGTCGCTACATGGTCTGTACTTTATACGAAATTGCACAATTATCATTGGTATGTTAAAGGAAATGCCTTCTTTACACTACATGCAAAATTTGAAGAATTATATAATGAAACAACATTAAATCTAGATGAAATTGCAGAGCGCATTCTTTCGAAGGATGGACAACCAGTCGCTACGTTAAAAGAACATCTTGAACTGTCCTTTATCGAGGAAGCGACTGGGAATGAGACGACGGAGGAAATGGTGGTTACAACCATTGCAGATTTCCAAAAAATTATGAAATCTTTACATTCAACAATGGGACTTGCAGGAGAAGAAGGGGACGATCGAACAGAGGATTTACTGAATGCTATGTACCAGTCCCTTGAAAAGCATACATGGATGTTAAAGGCATTCCTTGGGCACTAAAACCACAAATAAATGATAGGCAATGGAAACTCGTTCATGTATTTCCATTGTCTGTTTTTTTGTTGTTTCAAAATATGGACATATTTCACAAAGAAATAACATATATTACAGTTCGGAAAAGAATGGGCAAAATATGTTTTTTTTTGAATAGGAAGGGTAGATAGTTAGTAAGCCATACAAGTTAGGAGGAATTGAACATGATAAATGAACAAAGCCCACAAATTGAAGTGGCCCATACAAGGGAAGAAATGCTTCATATTTTAGAAAGTATGCGATTAGAAGCATATCAAATAGAGGACATTCATGTTATTGCAAAGGATCCAAGCCAATTTGAGGATGTAGAATGGGGTATTAATGTTAAAACCCATGAGGCAGGGAATTGGGTAGACCAATTTAAGTCTTGGTTTACCGGTGAATCGGCTGTGACGGAAGGATTAAAGCGTTTTGATCTTACAGAGGGACAAACCGCTTACTATTCTCATCTCGTAGAACAAGGTGTCATCGTAGTATTTGCTGAGCCTACAATTGAACCTATGACGACATAGCCTAGTGAAAGGTGATTGAAAGTCATCTTCATTCACATAATAGGGAATATTTCCTCAGTACAATACGATAAACAGAGTGATTGCACATGCATCACTCTGTTTATTTGTGTAGAAAGGTTTCAAAATTGATTTAATGAATCGCTTTTTCGTGGTCGTGTTTTTTTATAAAGCGTAACACATGAAGCTGCTCTAATTGAGCAACAAGGTTACCAATTAGAATAAAGCTACCACCTATTAATACTTTTATCGTTAATCCTTCTCCTAAAAACATCATGGCAAACATCGCTGCAAAGATTGGTTCTAAGGAAAATATTAGTCCTGTATGTGTAGCAGAAGTAAACTGTTGTGCAACAGTTTGACCTACGAAACAAAATGCACTACAAATGACACCGAGTCCAATAATAGCAATCCAAGAAGACGTTGTATTTGGAAGTGTAGGTGTTTCAAAAATGAATGTTAATACGAGTGCATAAAATCCAGCAAAACCAAGCTGGTAAATGCCATATGAAATGGATTCAACGTTACGCGTAAATGTACTGTTTAACAGTAAATAAATCGAATAGCCGAGTGCAGCCATGGCTATTAAAATATCCCCTTTTTGAAAGGCAAATGAACCGTGGGCAGTTAAAACTGTAATCCCAATCATAGTACAAACAATCGCAAAACTAACTGCTCTTGAAGGTAATTTCTTTTCAATAAAACTGCTGATAATAGGTACTAAGACAACTGTTAGACTTAAAATAAAGCCAGCATTTGATACCGAAGTTGTTTCAAGTCCAAATAAACTTAGTGCGAACACAATGAATAATATAAAGCCTTGAATAGCCGCATATTTTAAAGTTTTAGCATCGGCCTTAATCATGCGTTTATAAAAGATGATTCCTGCTGCAAAAAATGCAATGATACAACGTAATGCCACCACATTATAAACAGCCAATGTTTCAAGCCCCATTACCATAAAGGTATAAGATAATCCCCAAAACATTGTCACTATAACCATTAATAAATTTGCTTTTCCTTGGATACTCATTATGCTCACCTACATTCTGTGTACTAAAACAGTTTTTAACCTAAAATTTACTATATCTCTTGTATTGTGATTAGTAAAACGAATGTTTATAATAATCAGTATTAAAAAAATTCATGTATGTAGAGGACAAGACAATGAGCTTAGTCAAATATGAGATTTTGAATAAAGTGGCTGAGGTAGCTAGCTTTACAAAAGCTGCAGAGGCATTAGGATTAACTCAATCAGCTGTAAGTCATGCTGTTTCAAGTTTAGAAAAGGATTTCGGCTTTGCACTCATTCACAGAAGTCGAACGGGTGTCTCGTTAACAAGTGAAGGAGATGCAATGTTAAGGTCAATGAGGCATGTCCTCGATGCAGAGGAATTGTTACAGCAAGAAGCAGCACATATACTCGGTGTTACTCGAGGGAAAGTGCGAATTGGTGTAATATCAAGTATTTCGTCAAACTGGATGCCGGAAATTGTTCGAATTATGGACAATCAATTTCCTGGTATACAAGTTGAATTACGTGAGGGAGATTATTATGAAATCGAACAATGGCTATTGAGTGGAGAGGTGGATGCAGGATTTTTAAATGGTCAAAAGTCGAAGCAATTTCAGTTTATAGAACTACAGCAAGATCCGTTGCTATGTATCGTTTCTGATAAAAGTCCGCTTTATAATAAAGCAGAAATTGATATTGTGGAACTAGAAGACATGCCATTTATCATGACTTCACATAAAGGAACAAATGATGTAAAAGTACTGTTAGAGCAATATCACGTGAAGCCAAATATTCGTTTTGAACTATCAGAAGAGGTAGGAATCACGTCGATGATTTCTCACCAACTTGGAATTAGTATTTTACCGAAATTAGTGACGAATAATTTGCCGCCTTCGATAAAAGCTATACCGTTAAAACAAGGTGGCTATCGGACAATTGGAATTGCAATGAAACACCATGCATCACCAGTGACCAAAAAATTTGCGGAAATCTTAAGTTCCTGGTTAAAAGAGCAAAATAGGAATTGATTTGTATGTAAGTCATAAAGGATAGCAATTTTCTCTATAAAAACATCATTGAAGCAAAACGTAGCATTACGCTAAAATAGTATTTGTATATTTAACTTCATTCAGCAGATCTTTTTTGTACCGAATGCGTAACGACAGGTACAGAAGATTCCCACCTCTAAAGGTGGTGAGATGGATGCAATTTTGATTACTTATTCAGTTGGTGTCCAAGCACCTACTGATATAGAGGAACTCAGTCTAAGGACGCCACGTCCTGTGGCGACGATCGAGTGACCAACATATGTTAGCACTGCGCTTTCGCACAGAAAACATATGTTGGCCCAATGCCTCCGGCGGATGTCACGGATTGTTTATCTGTAGCGAAAGCAAAGCGACATCCACAATGTCGCCAAGGTGAAATTGATTAGAAAAAAGGTGAGTGTATGGGGACATTACAAGGGAAGACCGTACTCATTACAAGTGGGGGAACACTTGAAAAATGGGATCGTGTGCGTGGGCATACGAATTTATCGAAAGGATCGATGGGCTGTTATTTAGCGGAAGCGGCACTAGCGGCTGGGGCAAACGTATTGTATATGCATGGTTATTTCGCACAGCTTCCAGCGAATAAAGATAAAATGCGTACCATTCGATTTGAAGGTATTGAAGATTTAGGCGAGAAAGTTCGACATGCTGTTCAAGAAGAGCATGTGGAAATCGTCATTATGGCGGCTGCCGGTTCTGATTGGCTAATTGACAAAGTGTATGACCAGTCTGGGAATCTAATGGAGGAGGCAGGTAAAATGCCATCTGACGAGCCACCTATCATTCACTTTAAAAAGGCACCTAAAGTATTAGGTCAAATAAAAGGATGGAATCCGGAAGTTACATTAGTGGGCTTTAAACTTGAGGCAACAGATGATGAGGAATTTTTAATGTCCCGTGCACGTCTACGAATGGAATCAGCCAACGCTCAGTTTATGGTAGCTAACAGCTCACAATCTTTATATGGTGGCGATGAGCCTCACTGGATTGTACCGGCTAACGGCCAACCGATAAAGGTTATGGGCAAGCAAAAGACAGCAGAAGCATTAATAGATCTTTTATAAATGAATAAAGCTGTGTAGAGGAAAAATAGACTCTACACAGTTTTTATTTTTGTTTTTTTGTACTATGAAGAATGAGTTGATACTAACTGGCATAACTAATAGATAAACCTCATTTTTCTTAATTTCTTAGTAAACAACTAAGTTTTCTAATGTTTATATTGACAATAGGTTTTCTGAATTATAGAATTATTTCCAAGAAACGTAATTCTTTTATCGGGAGCGGTAGAGACTTGGCACAAAATGAGGCTTCTACGATAACAAATGGTATAGGTCAAACCTAGGAGAGCTCCTAAGGGATAAGGGGCTATGATTGACGCGTTTGCTCTTTTGTACAAAAAATAAAAGAAGAGGTGTATCGGATGACTCAACAGGCAAAAGTAGATGACAAAAAGCTAGAGGCAATTGCAAAGGCAATTCAAAATTTGGAGTTTGGAGAAGTAAACATTACGATTCAAGATGGAGTCATTGTGCAAATTAACAGATTAGAAAAGCAGAGATTTCCACAGAAAAAGTAAAAGGTGTGATGATAGGTGAACAGATGTTTCTAAGTCACGGGGGATATTTCCTTAACATATATAGCCGGCATTTTTTAGGGTATACGGAGCCGACTATTTTTTTACTTAATCTGAAGGGGCTTATCATTTAAATTGTATTAAAAACCACATAATAAAAAAGTTCAACTTCAAAAACCAGGATGATCACGGCGAATCATCCTGGTTTTGCGTATATTCTTATAGCCTACTCATAAAAACTTTTTGGGATTTCACCAATATGTCTGCGATGATACAGTAAAGGCTCCTTCTGTGCATTGTCAATTTCTAGGACTTGCCCGATAAATATCGTATGATCTCCAGCATCGATTTGCTGAAATGTTTTACATTGTAAAATGGCTGCAGTATCATGCAAAACTGGAACACCTAATACAGAAGTTGACCAGTTAGCCTGAGCGAAGCGATCTGGAATTTTACTTGAAAATAGTGTACATAGATGCTCTTGATTATACGCTAAAACATTAACAGCAAACTTTTGAGCTACTGTAAAATATGGATGTAGCTGTGATTTTTTATCGAGCGACCACAAAATAAGGAGTGGATCTATAGAAACGGATGCAAAGGAATTGACAGTTAAGCCAAAAGGTTCATTTGCGTCATTACAAGCAGTGACTACCGTTACGCCTGTTGGATAATTACCTAATGCTTGTTTAAAAGCAGCAACTTTGTCTGTCATTCTAATCACCTCTTCATTGATTTTTGGAAATGAAAAATCTTTTCTGATGACCCATCAGAGTGGCAATCATCTTGGTGCTGAGTATTTAAAATAATTGCAACATTCTTAATTTTATTTTAAACCAACAAAACTAACTGGTAAAGTATATAATAGAGAAAAAAGGAGGGGGAGTCATGTCTTTATATTTTGACCATTTAGTTCATCAAGTTCAATCACCAGAGAATACAAAGATTTTCTTAAATAAACGTAATATCCATACAGTTAACGGTGGTCAACATACAATGTGGGGGACATTCAATACGTTAAGCTACTTTGGATTAAACTATATTGAGCAAATAGCCATCTATGATCGTCAATTATTTGAAAATGCAGTGAAATTACCTTATTCACTACATTATACGTTTAAACATACAAACGAGCGCTATGGTTTTTCAAGAATTGCGTTGCGTACAAAAAATATTAAGGAAGAGGGACAACGATTACGTGCACTTGGCTTCGAAGTATATGGACCTGATGATTGTAGTCGTACAAGACCAGACGGCTCCGTAGTTGAATGGAAGCTCTTGCATTTTGGGAAACCGGGGCTGGAAATTGATTTCCCTTTTTTGATTGAGTGGGCTGATACAGACGAGGAACGTGTTGCGCAATTAAAAGCAAATGGAGCCATTAAGAGCGATCAACCCATATCGATGGAGTCTGTACAATTTTATGTAAAAGATGTGCAAGCTACAGTGAAACTATGGGGGGAAGTATTACAATTACCAGAGCCTGAACAACAAGAAAAGTTTATTTCCCTACACTTGCCAAATATTCGCCTAGATTTTTATGACGAAGTTACTGCGGCTACTATGGCGCTAGGTCAATTAAATGAAGGGCCGTTTGGGGTTACACTTAAAGATACTGATAGAACGAAGGAAACGCTAGTTTTTCCAGGAGCTTTTTATTGGATCAATAGCTGAGGTTAAAGAGTTTAAAAGATCTATGAAGAGCATTTGAAAAAAGGAGCCGTTCATCAAATGAACAGCTCCTTTGTACTTAAAATTTTACAACATTTGACGCCTGTGGACCTCGATTGCCTTCCACCACATCAAATGATACCTTTTGACCTTCTTCAAGTGTACGGAAGCCTTCCTCTTGGATTCCCGTAAAATGTACAAATACATCTTCTCCATCATCACATTCAATAAAGCCATAACCTTTTTCATTATTGAACCACTTTACGATTCCCTGTTGCATAAGCATTCGCCTCCCATGCGCTTGAAAGTAGAATAAAATCAACTAAGTCGTGAAATAATTGAGAAAATGTGAAAAAATGCATTTTCATTAAGAACATACATGAATTGAGCAAAGTTGTCAATTGTTTGTCGAAATGCTTGTATAACTTCCTATGATTTTTTTCACAATAAAGTCTATAATGGAAATTAACAACATAGAAAGTAGGATGCCAAATGACAACGACTAATCAACCTTTATCAGATTTAGAAATCGCTAATCAAGCGGTGATGAAGCCTATTACAGAAATCGCGAAAGATGCAGGTATTCCAGAGGATGCACTTGAGCAGTATGGTCGCTATAAAGCAAAAATTGACCCACTAAAAATAACAGCACATGGCGAGGACGCAAAGGTAGTATTAGTTACTGCCATTAGTCCAACTCCAGCAGGTGAAGGGAAGTCAACTGTAACGGTTGGACTTGCTGATGCACTTCATCAATTGAATAAAAACGTTGTTGTTGCTTTACGTGAGCCATCACTTGGCCCAGTAATGGGCGTGAAAGGTGGTGCAACAGGTGGTGGATACGCACAGGTTGTACCGATGGAGGATATAAACTTGCATTTCACTGGCGACCTCCACGCTATTACGACGGCGAATAACGCATTATCAGCCTTTATTGATAATCATATCCACCAAGGAAATGCTTTAAACATTGACCCTCGCCGTATTATTTGGAAGCGTGTAATGGATTTAAATGATCGCACTCTTCGTAAAGTTGTTGTGGGTCTTGGTGGTCCTGTACAAGGGATGCCACGAGAGGACGGCTTTGATATTACTGTTGCATCAGAAATTATGGCAGTCTTTTGTTTAGCTACAAGCATTGAAGATCTACGTGAACGATTAGCAAGTATCGTAATCGGTTATACTTTTGAGCGTGAACCAGTATTCGTGCGAGATCTACAAGTGGAAGGGGCTTTAACATTATTATTAAAAGATGCCTTTAAACCAAACTTAGTGCAAACGCTTGAAGGAACACCTGCCATTATCCACGGTGGGCCATTTGCCAATATTGCACATGGCTGTAACTCAATTATGGCGACACAAACGGCTCGTAAGCTAGCTGATATCGTTGTGACAGAGGCTGGCTTCGGTTCAGATTTAGGTGCTGAAAAATTCATGAACATTAAAGCACGTAAAGCAGGCTTTAAACCAAGTGCCGTTGTCATTGTGGCTACTATTCGTGCCTTAAAAATGCATGGCGGTGTACCAAAAACAGCGCTAGTTGGCGAAAATGTTGAAGCGCTTTTACAAGGAATCGAGAATTTAGCTAAACATGTCGACACGGTTCGTACTTTCGGCGTTGAACCGATTATCGCCTTAAATCGTTTTATTACGGACACAGAAGCTGAGTTAGAAGCAGTCCTGAACTGGTGTCAAGAAAATCATGTTCGTATAGCTCGTACAAATGTTTGGGAAGAAGGCGGTAAAGGTGGATTAGCCTTAGCTGAGCAAGTAGTAGACGTATTAGAAGAAGAAAATAACTTCTCTCCTTTATACGATGTAACAGAGTCCGTTGAAGAAAAAGTTCGTACGATTGTTCAAAAAGTGTATGGCGGGAAAGATGTACAATTTACTGAACAAGCGAAAAAACAAATTGCTCAAATCGAAAAATTCGGCTGGGATTCTCTACCGATTTGTATGGCGAAAACACAGTATTCTTTATCTGACCAACCAAGTCTTTTAGGACGTCCAGAAGGCTTTACTATCACAATCCGTGAAGTGATTCCAAAACTGGGTGCAGGATTCTTAGTTTGTCTTACAGGCGATATTATGACAATGCCAGGTTTACCAAAAGCACCAGCTGCCTTACGCATGGATGTAGATAACGAAGGACATGCGGTAGGGTTGTTCTAAGAAAAAATGCAAGATTTCGTAAAAAAATAAATACAACATACAAAGCTGCTCCTATAAGTTATACAGGGCAGCTTTTTTATTTGAAATATCCTCCATATGCAATAAGTAAAACTGGATAACCATGAAAAAATTGTAATTCGAATTATTATATACATTGTATATTCAAAAGAAGAAGGCGTTCTTTCACGTTTAATTTTTTAAAAAAATCTAAAAGAAAAAACGAACATAAGAGTAGGGCTGCTATTGAAATTTGATACATGTTCTCTAATAGACTATTCAACATAATCACCCTCTCAACCAAGAATATATGAGCTGTCTTGTTTTAGTATGCTGATCTCCTTGAATAGTCGGTTAAAAATATGAAAGAGGCTATGTAGTTCTTTGTGGTATAAAGGATTCGGGTTATAGTTAGAATCCTTTTTCATGGGACAATGGATTTTAACATGGAATGCCATTGTCAGATTATTATTTATTGATAATTCGTTCCTATTCCTCTTTTTACATATACTTCCACAAAAGGATTGCCTAAAAGGGTTCATCTTCTTTCTTAACTTCTTGAAGTTGGTCCTATAATTCAGGATCAGAAAATGATTGTAAAATCACAGGCTTATCTGTAGATCGTATTGAAGAAATCAAGGAAAGGCTAATCCAAACTAATGAAGATCAACAACGATAAGGTCAACAAGGCTCTTAATATCCTTAGAATCTCCTGTGTTCAGAAAAAATTATTCCTTTGAACATATCTTAGAAGGAAGATAGGATAATGTCTTTTAAATGGAAATCGAAGAAACAATAAAAGCTGCCATCATCTACAATAGTAAGATGGGCAGCTTTTACTTTTTCTTCAGCGGGTTGGTAATACGTAACATAACTATCGTTCCTACTTCCTTCATAACTTATTACTTCATTTACGGCTTAAATGAAATTCGGAAAAATGGTTGCCTAAAAAAGATTTCTCTATTTTTGTTAGCACGACTCTGATAATTTGACTTTTCGCAAAATGTTGGCAAGAATTCGTTATGTTATTTGTTATTAATGGGAGGAGTTACGTTCACACATACTCAAGGGTATGATTACAGAAGGTAACGTCAATTAATGATACAAATATCACATGCTTGCGACATATGGTCAAAGCCTTTTAGGTCGTGACAACAAGCTAACTTTTTGTTCACTTATCTCGTCATGTACATTCGCTATGCGGGTTGAAACAAAGAATTTCTAAGGGAAAAATGTTCACTTTTATTTGTTTTCTTAGATGATTGATATTTTCACTATACGCACGTCATCATCAACACAGTATTCAATTGCAAGCCCGCTGAAGTTTTTAAATCTGTCAAAACATAGTTGCTGTACACCACTGAAATAGTGAGCTACAGAACAAAGTTAAATGTTCTGTACATTCACCTTACAATATTCTGAAAAATTTGTCAATTGAAATAACCTTGCGATACTGTTTTTTTAAAGCCTCGAGGTTACTTAATAATTGCCAACTATTCGAAGCAATACAGTATAATAATGTACGAAGGGACTGAACTAAGATTATGAACAATTTAATGGACAAAGTACGGGGAATTTACGAACAATTTGATGCTAGTCATGATTTTCAACATATTGAACGGGTTTATCAAAATGCGTTAGCGATTTTAGAAACAGAGTCAGAAGCGGATGCAGAAGTTGTGAAAATCGCTGTGCTCTTACATGATGTAAGTGATAAAAAGTATACCGATAGCAAAGAGCAAGAAAATAAGCTAATTGCCGAGCTGTCTTTTAGCGAGGAGAAAAAGCAACATATTCGGGATTGCATCGCTCAAGTATCGTTTAATGGTGGTAATGAGTTAGAAGCAACTTCTATCGAAGCAAAAATAGTACGAGATGCAGATCGCTTAGATGCGATTGGAGCAATCGGTATTGCACGTACGTTTGCTTTTGGTGGAGCTAAAGGTCGAAAGCTTTACGATAAGGAAGAGAATGCGCGTATGGATATGACAGAGGACGAGTATCGTAGTAAAAATACATCCTCAGTTACCCATTTTTATGAGAAGCTCTTATTGCTGAAGGATTTAATGATTACAGAGAAGGGCAAACAAATGGCTGAAGAACGCCATCAATTTATGGTGCAGTTTTTAGAGCAATTACAAAATGAGATAGGAAAGTAATGCTCGCGCTACTGAAAAATGGTAATTCATTTACTTCAAGAATAAATAAAAAAACATAAGTTTACAGCCAGTTGACGGTATTGAACCGGCGACTGGTTGTTGTTTAATTTCGTTTTAATCGGGATTTCTTAGCGTTGTTAAAAACCAGACATAATTAGAACTGTAGATTCTATTTTGGTTTATCCTTTTTTCAAAATGGATTCTTTTATTTGCCATAAAATATGGGGTTGATATTTTTGATCAAACTTTATTTCAAGGCTAGAAAATGGTGTTATAACAAAATACCGAAGGTCATATACATGTCAAAGACTATCGTGAAAGGGCGTGGCTATTATCTGGGTTTATCCAAATAATTGGATCCCAACTAAATCACTGGAGCAAATGGCCGATACGAACTATGATGTTCTAATCGTCGGAAGTGGTGCAGGTGGTGGGGCAACTCTTTACCGTTTATGCGAAATGTGGAAGAATCAAGGGGCTAAGCGAATTGGTATTCTAGAGAAAGGGACGAAGTTATTTCATTCACATGCGCTGAATATTCCCACCATGAATGTCGATCGAATGCGCGATCAGCTATGGCCTGACAATTCTACTCCTGTAGGAGAAAGTTTACCAGAATTCTCAGGTGCAAGATTAACATTTGCGCTTGGCGGCAGGACATTGTTTTGGAATGCTGCCTGTCCGAGACCGCCTCAGTTTCAACTACAGAATTGGCCTGTTCATCCAGACGAATTAGATGTATATTTCAGAATGGCAGAGCGTGTCTTGGATTGTACAACATCCTATGCAGATGGTTCTTCAATGCAACGGATTCTTATGAACCGGCTTCACGCAGGTGGTATTTTAGAAGCCACGGATATGCCTCTTGCAATTGATATGAAAGGACCACGCATGGGGGAAATTCACTCTAACGCATGGTTTAGTTCAATCAAATTTCTTGCTTATGCCTTAAATAATAAACCATTTGATCTTGCGTTAAATGCTTATACGACGCAAGTATTAGTTCAAAATGGAAGAACTGTTGGGATAAATGTTGTATCAACACAAGACAAAAAAACTCACACTATTCGGGCGAAAAATGTAGTTGTTTCTGCAAGTACATTAGAGTCACCTCGAATTTTGCTAAATTCCGGTATTAATGGTCCAGCTATAGGGCGCTATTTAACTAATCATTCATTTGTATTAGGTACGGGGAAAATAAGTCGCAGGTTGTTCTCAGAGAATATCGGTAATTTATCAATTTTGAAACGTGAAACAAGGCAATCTCCTTATCAAATACAAATATTAGGTCCGAATCAATATTTTTCTTACCAGCAGTTTGAAGATAAGGTACTTCCTGACCAAGTTAGTGTTGTCTATGCAACTTTCGGTTTGGTAGAGTCTCGGCGAGAGAACAGGGTTTTCTTAGATCCTAACAAACGGGATGAATATGGTGTTCCTCTGGGGCAAGTTAATTTTTCTTATAGTGAAAGGGATAAGGTTGTTATTAATCAAATGCGTGAGGGAATCATTCAATCTGCTCAGGCGATGGGAGTTACATTAGATGGTGAGCCTACTTTATTACCGCCGGGAAGTGACGTTCATGAATCCTGTACATGTCGAATGGGTACCGATCCATCTACATCAGCAACAAATCCCTATGGAGAAATTCATGGTGTTTCAGGTCTCTATGTAGCAGACAACAGTGTAATACCTTCTCTTGCTGCGGCAAACCCGACAAACTCAACGGTTGCACTTGCAATACGAATGTCAGATAATATCATTCGAAAAAATCCGTAATGGGATAAAGCTTACATTATATGCCGGAGATCACTATATTTGCGGATGACTTTATAACTTTCTTTCCAGCAGGTCGAGGGTAAGTAATGGAAAATGGGAATAGGGTTATTTTCGTATTCAAAGCGATTAAATTTTTATAATACTTCATTGATGCGGTTGTTGATTTAATTAGAAAATAGCATAAATAAAAATTGGCATTAGAAGCAAACAGACATTTAAACCTATTCCAATGATTTTTTTACATATACAGAAAAAAATGTAGCCATAACTAAAAAACGCGGATCTTCTTAAAGATAGCGTTTTCAACTTTTCTATATTTGGGATATGGATAATAAAATAAACCTTTATAGACTAAGGCAGAAACTTTGATAATAAATTACCTCATCTAGTTATCGTTTTTAAGTTTGAATTGTTAATCGATACTTGGTTAATCTGCTGGCCTTGGTCCTCTATTGTCATGTGTATTTTCCGAGGTTAAAATGGGCCGAACCGTAATGTCTCCTATTACACGAAGTTGACAAGATAGCCGCAAACAGTCTTCATATAAACTTTCATCAATATTTTTAATCGCGAAGGCGTTTTTTTCTATTTTTGAAATATCCTTATATTCACCTTCTATTACCTCAACTCTACAAGTTGTACATTTTGCTATTCCGCCACACTGATGAAAAATGTTTATATTATTATCTTCAAGAGCTAATACTAATTTTTTTCCTTCCTCTACTTCAAAAGTTTTTCCTCCAAAAATGGTTACGAATGGCATTGGTAAATACTCCTTTCAATTAATGGGGTTCTAACGCAGTAACTGATACTATCAGTATATATTGATCCAGCCTTTCTCATACTT
This sequence comes from Lysinibacillus sp. EB271-A1-10B, assembly GCF_058791335.1. Taxonomy (NCBI): domain Bacteria; kingdom Bacillati; phylum Bacillota; class Bacilli; order Caryophanales; family Bacillaceae; genus Lysinibacillus; species Lysinibacillus sp. EB271-A1-10B. Next base: position 120,448 of record NZ_JBYTDL010000010.1, on the reverse strand, counting down.
GGAAGTCAGCTTAAGCGAAGGAGGCGGAAACCCAAGCATGCACATGAAGGAGTGACTTGGGAAAAACCTATGAGAAGCAATTATTGCTGAAGGATTTAATGATTACAGAGAAGGGCAAACAAATGGCTGAAGAACGCCATCAATTGATGGTGCAGTTTTTAGAGCAATTACAAAATGAGATGGGTGAGTAATTATTCACGCTTCAAAAAAAATATGGGCTAATAATTAAATAGATGTCTCATGAAAAATCCGTTGTCTACTCCAATAGACAACGGATTTTTATTGGTTTTGTCCATCAATTTATAGCAGAAGGTGAAATGAAGGCACGACAAGCGTGCGTTTTATACTTAGAGTGATTTACTCCACTTCTTTTTTATTATTTTTAAAGCATGTGTGAGGAAATGTAGGAATATTTTTTGGATGGTAGTAATTTGATATAAGACTTGCTAACTTAAATGTTTTTTGACCAACTGCAACGTAATTATTTACTTTTTCTAGAAGGTAGTAATTTATGAATCACTTAAAAAAGATAAGTTTAATTTTTCGATAAGGCAATAAGGCAAATAGATATATTGGAATTGTAATTAATGCAATTGGTATGTCACTTGAAAAACAAAGTGTCAATTCGTTTCGCTCTATGCTATTTTACTTGCTAACGCAATCTATTATGCTTCTTCTCAAAGTTAGGCTTCGCCGCAGTATAAGATAATGCTATTTTTTTGTCTGAATTAGAAGGAAATCATTTCCTTTTTGTAGAATGTTGAGTATAGATGGATGGCGGGTTAGTTTGTCTCTGTTTGAAAATACATCTTTGAAGACAGATTTATTATCATTAACGTCTGTTAATCAACACCTGTTTTTCTTGACTTTACACAAGTTATGTTTTGCAAAGGAAACCGTTACGATGATGTAGTAATCGAGAGTTTTTTTGGAATTATGGAATCTAAATTGCTTTTCTACAGATTTACGAACTTAATCAATAATAATGGTTAGGAGGAAAATAATTTGAAAAAAATGGTTTCGTTATTAGTGATGGTCACAATTATTCTTTTTTCTACTCCAGATGTATTTGCCTCAAACCCGATTGAACCTTATGGATTGAAGCCACCAGGTGAAAGCTTTATACCTGGAGAGTGGTTTCTAGGAGATACTCCACCTAATGTTGATCCGAATAAACCACCTATTGTTTTCGTTCAAGGGAAAAACGGTAACTCTACAAGTTGGTATGGTAATACAGAGTATCACGGTCTTAATGATATGTATACAAAAGCTTATGAAGCAGGGTATCAAACTGTATTTGTTCAATTATACGATGCGGCAGGTAAAGGCTCTTACAGTCAATATGATAATGGAAAATTATTAGCCTCTATGTTAAAAGAAATCAGTCAACATTTTCACGGGGAAAAATTAAATATAATTGCCCATAGCAAGGGTGGACCCGATACCCAAGCAGCATTAGTTCTTAATAATGCTCATCCGTACGTTGGTAGGGTGTTTACTTTAGGTTCACCTCACTATGGATCAGAGTTAGCTGATCTTGCTTATAGCTGGTGGGCAGGTTGGCTAGCTACATTACTCGGTGAAAATGATGATGGAACATATTCACTTCAAGTTGGGGAAATGGAACACTTTCGCTCACTAATAGATAATCACCCCAACGTAAGTAGGAACAACTATTATACAATTGCTGGTACTAATACAGGACCATTTTTATCTGCACTCTGGATGGGTGGTCTATATCTTTCCGATCCAAATGATGGATTAGTCAAAGAGGCAAGCACTAAATTATCTTACGGAACACATTTATTTACCGATACCGCTCTTGACCATGACAGTATTCGAATGGGATCTGCGGTGTTTTCTAGATTGGAACAGTATCTACAGTCTGCTTCTACTGAACGTATCATTGCAAACAAAGAATACTTTTCTCAATCTGATATGTTTCAAGAGTTGGATGTTTCTCGTTATATTTATGGAGGAAAGTTACAATCGTCATATGATGTGACACATTCCTTTTATGTGGATACTGCACTCGATAATGTTAAATTGTGGACAGGGTTAACTAGTGATGAGATAGAGTTGGTCTCTCCTTCAGGAATAAAATATACCAATCAGACAATCAACTCATTGGATGAAGACTCCCTCTTAAATGGCGTAGCACCTCATACATTTACTGGCGTTATTTCTGAGACTGGGGAATGGAAGGTAAATCTAAGCACGCAAGCAGAGAATAATGCGTATTTATTGGCAGTTCAACACGGGGGTCCCTCTTTGATAAAGGTGAGTATTCCAACAGTATCATTAGAAACGAATAATATTATCACGATGCAAGCTAATCAACAATTACAAAAACTTACTTTCGATGTACGAGTACTAGATCCAACAGGTAAAGACATTGCTTCTTCTCTACAATTGCAAAAGGTTGATCAACAAAACTTTATGGTGAATTTCCCAGAGAGTAAAAAATCTGGTGTATATAATATAACTTTAAATATTTCCGGTGAAACGTTACAAGGCAATCCATATAATAGAACCATTGTTCGTTCTAAGTATATAAAATAGACATAAGCAATAATTAGCAAAAGACCTTGGAAACATATCTTTAGCAACGGTTGGATTTCGAATTGATAATCATACAATTAAATAAGATATCAAAGAGTAATGAGTCACTATTTAAATAAAAGATTTGAAAATACCATGTTGGCAATCAGCATGGTATTTTTACTGTTTGTAACAAAACTTTTATAAAATGAACTAGAATACAATAGGATTTATTATACCAATCAAATATATCACTACCTAAGTATATCCATCTCATTCAACACGCGCTCACCATCTCTTAGTATACAGGGAAGTCGTCTTTATATTCGAATGTCTAAGTTTAGTGGACTTTTACTACTTTTAAAGAAAGCAAAAGTATTAATGCTGTTTTGAATGGGTCTTGCTACTCCACCATAAATACTTACAAAAAGGAAGTGAATTGTTTGATTAAAAATCATGTTAAGTTTTTTTACTTCAATTTTTTTCTGCCGCTCGAACGGGATACGAGTCTGCAATCAATTCCTTGCCGATTCATTATAAGAGGGAGAATTGAGTTTTGTATGATTATTACATTGTATTTGCAAGACAGAACGTGAGATGATTTAACTCTTTACTGTATGAAATGTAAGAGGATTGATTCTCGACATTAGCTAATTTAAACACTTTTCGTATCTTTTCAGTGGAATCGCACATGCTAACTTCAATGAATATGAGGTTGTTAAAAATTTTGAAAACAAAAATATATCATAAAAGATAGATATTTATAATCATGTGTTATTTTTTCTTGAAAAATGAGCCAAAACTCTTTTCATCCAATGCATAAAGCATATATAATTACTTATGCTTTTTCGACAATGGGGATTTTGATTTTGTCTATAGTTTATTCGGGTATTAGATCGTGGGAGAAATCGCCTGTTAAAAAACATTGGGGTAACCGTTAAAGGAGCATCAACATCATGAAAGAAGCAAAAAGCGCAGTCAAATGGATTCCTTTCTTCATTTCCCTTGCTGTTGGCGTAGCAATCTGGTTTTGTCCAGTACCTTCAGGAGTAGATGAAAAAGCATGGCATCTATTTGCTATTTTTGTTGCGACAATTATAGGATTTATAACGAAACCCTTGCCAATGGGAGCGATATCCTTTATTGCTATGGCTATGATTGCCATAACAAATACATTAACTATTGAAGAGACTTTAAGCGGTTTTGGCAATTCAACGATTTGGCTTATTGTTATTGCCTTCTTTATTTCTCGTGGATTTATTAAAACGGGACTAGGTGAACGAATTGCCTATGTATTTGTTCGTCTTTTTGGGAAAAAAACCTTGAGTCTGTCTTATTCTTTATTAGCAAGTGACCTAATATTAGCACCTGCTATTCCTAGTAACACAGCTCGTGCTGGTGGTGTTATATTTCCAATCATCCAGTCTTTATCTCATACTTTCGGATCTAAACCGGAAGACGGGACAGAGCGTAAGATGGGGGCATTTTTATTAAAGGTAGGCTTTCAAGGGAATTTAATAACGTCTGCTATGTTTATGACAGCCATGGCAGCGAACCCTTTAATTGTAAAGCTAGCAAGTGATTCAGCTGGGGTAACGATTACTTGGTTTGGTTGGGCATTGGCCATGATTGTCCCTGGGTTAACAGCTTTAATCGTTGTTCCTTATGTTATTTATAAAATTTATCCGCCTGAAATCAAGGAAACACCAGAGGCAGCAGCTATTGCTAAAAAGAAGCTGGATGAATTTGGTCCACTGAAAAGTTCTGAAAAACGAATGATCGTAGTATTTGTTGCTGTGTTGTCGTTATGGATTGGTGGAGACTACTTAGGCATTAGTGCTACTACAGCAGCTCTTATTGGTCTTTCATTGCTTTTATTGTTAGATGTATTAACATGGGCAGATATTAAGAAGGAAGAAGGCGCATGGGATACACTAATTTGGTTTGCAACGCTATTTATGATGGCATCTTTTATGAACAAACTAGGGTTGATTCCGTGGTTTAGTAATGAAGTGGGTGGACTTGTTTCCGGGTATAGTTGGATATGGGCTGTAGTTATATTAGCATTAGTCTATTTCTATTCTCATTATTTCTTTGCGAGTTCCACTGCTCATATTAGTGCGATGTATGCAGCGTTTTTATCTGTTATGCTGCAAGCGGGTGCACCAGCAATGTTGGCGGCTATATTATTAGCGGCATTTAGTAATTTATTTGGCGCCACTACTCATTATGGTTCTGGTCCAGCACCGGTCTTCTTTGGTGCAGGCTATATTGATCAAAAAAAATGGTGGACAGTTGGTTTTGTAGTTTCCGTTGTAACAATCCTGATTTTTGTTGTAGTAGGGGGATTATGGTGGAAGGCTCTTGGTTATTGGTAAAATAATTAGCTTCTGTATCCGGATAGAAATATTTCTATCCGGATATTTTTTTGAGATTTTTAACCCTTCTTCATTTTGCTTGTAATGGAGGAGGTTTTTTTAGTTGGGTAAGAAGAGTTTGTTGTCCTTTGTTTACCTGTCATTTGGTGTTATGATAAAAATGGATATCAATAATAAACTACATATTAAAAAGTAGTATGGACATTAAACAACACCTAAATGAAAGAGATGGACAAGTGTAATGAGTCATTTAATTGTACAAAATTTAACGAAAACAGTGGGCGATAAAACGCTCTTTCAAAATATTGAATTTACCATTTATGAGGGAGAGCGAGCTGGGCTAATTGGTATTAATGGTACTGGTAAATCCACATTGCTTTCTATTTTAGCAAATGAAATCGAAGCGGATTCTATGGAAGTTGACCGCCCAAATAAATATCGTGTTGCTTATTTACCACAGGAGCCTACTTTTAATAGTGGCGAAACAGTGTTACAGGCAGTGTTTGCAGGGGATTCCCCTATTTTAAAACTGAATCGTGAATATGAAGAAACGGTTGCTGCACTTGCCTTAAATCCGACTTCAGAAAGTTTACAAAAAACGTTATTTAGCTTGCAACATCGTATGGATGAAGAGCAGGCATGGGATGTCAATGCTCTTGCTAAGACAGCACTTACGAGGCTTGGGATAGAAATGTTTGATAAAGAAGTATTAACACTGTCAGGCGGTCAGCAAAAGCGCGTTGCTTTAGCTAAAGTTTTAATCGAGCCAGCAGATCTTTATTTATTAGACGAGCCTACCAACCATTTAGATGTGCAGTCAACAGAGTGGCTACAGGAAATGGTGTTACGATTAAAGGGAGCAGTTATATTTATTACCCATGATCGTTATTTCTTAGATGAGCTGTCTACGCATATTTACGAGCTGGCTGATCAAACATTATACCGCCATACGGGGAATTATGGGGATTATTTAGAAGCTCGTGCTATTCGTGAGGAAATGAATGCAGCCTCTGCACAAAAGGATCGCAACCGCTATCGCTCAGAATTAAAATGGATTCGTCGTGGTGCGAAAGCACGTTCTACGAAGCAAAAGGCACGTATCCAGCGCTTCGAGCAGTTAGAGGATAACTTGGAGCGTAAATCTGAGGATGTCTCTCTTGAACTTGGTCTTGCAACAACACGACTCGGTCGGAAAGTTTTAGAGGCTGAAAATATTTCAAAGGCATTTGGCCAACAAAAAATCCTTGATAACTTTTCATTTTTACTACAGCAGGGCGATCGTATTGGTATTATCGGAGCGAATGGTGTAGGAAAATCAACATTATTGAACATGCTAGCAGGAGAGCTAACACCTGATGTTGGTGAAATTCTTGTTGGTTCGACAGTGAAGTTAGCACATTTCAAACAAACACTGCCAAAGATGAATGAAAATGAGCGCATGATTGAATATATCCGTGAAGCATCAAATGATATTACAGATGCAGAAGGTGTACGCTATTCCGCTGCTCAAATGCTGGAGCGTTTCTTATTCCCACTTCATGCACACGGTACACCTATCGGTAAATTATCAGGTGGAGAACGTAAACGACTGCATTTATTACGATTATTAATGGAGCAACCGAACGTATTGCTACTAGATGAGCCTACAAATGATTTAGATATTGAAACATTAGGTGTGCTAGAGGACTTCATTGAGCATTTCCCTGGAGTCGTTATAACGATATCCCACGATCGCTTTTTCTTAGATCGAATTGCGAAAAAGCTGTGGATTTTAGATGGTCTGGGGCATGTTAATGAGACGCTTGATATTTATAGTGAATATTTACAAAAGCGTGAACAGGAAGCTGCTGTAAAGGTAGAGGCGCCAAAAGTTGAAAAACCTAAGACCGAAAAACCTAAATCAGATAAGAAAAAATTATCTTTTAAAGAGCAAAAAGAATGGGAAACTATTGCTGATGAAATAGAAAAGACAGAGACAGCAATTATGGAGACAGAAGAAGGTATTGCTAATGCTGGAGCTGATTTTACAAAGCTACAGGAATTAACGGCGAAGCTAGATGAGCTGAATGCACAATATGAACATCTGATTGAAAGATGGTCGTATTTAGATGAAATCGTAAACGGATAAGGAGCGATAGACATGAAGATTATTACAATTGAACCGACACCAAGCCCTAATTCTATGAAGATTGTCGTTGATACAGAGTTACCTTTTGGCAAAAGCTATAATTTTACAAAGGATAATAAAGATGAAGCAACGGGTGAAGCGGCAGCGATTCTAGCAATTGAAGGTGTTAAAGGTGTTTATCATGTAGCAGATTTCTTCGCTGTTGAGCGTAACGCAAAGTATGCATGGGAAGGTATTTTAGCAAGCATCCGTCAAGTGCTAGGTGAAGATGTACAGGAAGTAAACAAAGAACAAGTTGCCAATGAATTTTATGGTGAAGTGTACGTCCATGTGCAGTTTTATAAACAAGTACCGCTTCAAGTAAAAGTGTTTGATAATCAACGTGAGCACCGTGTAAGCTGTGGTGACCGCTTTGTGGAAGCTTTCAATAAAATTATTGAGACAGCAGTTGATGAAAATTATATTTTCCAACGTAAGTGGATTGACTATGGTGTACGTTATGGAGAGCTAGAGGAAGTTGCGGAAGCTGTAAAACAAGAAATCGATGTAACGTATTCAGAGGAACGTTTAGCGGAGATTATTGCAACGATTAATGATTCTGAGAAAACTATTGAGAAGCCAGCTAAGCTAAAAATTTCTGTTGAACAGTTTAAACAACCAGAATGGGAAAAACGTTTCCAACTGCTTGACCAAATGGCAGATCCAGAGCTAGATGATTTACCACTTTTAGATTTAGCATTACAAGATGAGCAAATGTCTATCCGTCGACTTGCAACCGTTTATTTAGGAATGATTGAAGATGTAGCGGTTGTACCTTTTTTGGAAAAGGCATTACAGGATAAAAGCGCAGCGGTACGTCGAACTGCAGGAGATTGTATGAGTGACCTCGGCTTAGTGGAATTTGAAGACGTGATGCAGCAAGCATTACAAGATAAAAATAAACTAGTTCGTTGGCGTGCAGCTATGTACTTATATGAAGTCGGTACGGAAAAATCGTTAACGGCATTAAAAGCTGCTGAAGAGGATAAAGAGTTTGAAGTGAAGCTACAAGTAAAAATGGCGATTGCCCGTATCGAACAAGGTGAGGAAGCAAAAGGTTCTGTTTGGAAGCAAATGACAGAATCTCGCCAGCAATAAAACGAAATAACCAGCATCTATTTGAGCAATTCAAAATAGACGCTGGTTTTTTATATTTCAATTCCATTTTTTTTACTAGGCTGTTTTCTTAGATTGTTGCTTCCTAGAAATGTATGAAGCAGTCGGAGAATTAGGAAAAGCAAATCAACTAGCCTTATTGAAGGCAATGAAACAGGACCTATATCCAAAAGAAGAAAATAAAATGGAAAAATTACTTTCTAAGATCAAGGGGTTTCGCTTTGATTTTCTTTCAGTCATGTTTTTTTCATAAGTTTCATACATTGAAATCTCACAAGTTATTTTATAGTGGAACAGTAGAACAGGAACATAGGAGAGCAGGGGCATATTCTATATCGGTACCCTTGAAGTTTAAGCTATAAGAGCACAGTGCATAATAAATAATAACGAATGACAAATAGAAAAAGATTATAGTTTTTAAGGAGGGAAGATAAGTGCAGTTGAAATACGATTTCGTAGACTTGCCTTTAAATGAAATTAGAGTAGGCGCTTCAGGAAGAACACTATTCGATTATTGTCTTAATCGTAGCCATATATTTGCCTTAGCAATGAATGAAGTATTTGGATATGACATCATTGCAATTTGGAGCCCAATAATACAACACAACAGAGTTTTGCAGATGAAACTATTAAAGGTATATTTAGAAACATCTTATTTAGGCAAACCATACTTGTTCGATCCATCAGGTAATACCCAAACATCTGAAGTAATTAAATATGAAGGGGCCATTACAGAGCTTATCACCCCCGAACAGTTTAGAAGTCAAATGAAAGATTTGACTAAAACGTATTCTGAGGGAGATTTCGATGAAACTAATTTCGACAACTCATTCGCTCAAGAACTTGAAGAAATAAAACAATTCATATTAGAAAACTCGAGTCGATACGTCCCTATCTTTAGTTATATTGAGAATGCCCTTACAGAAAGTGGTTGGGAGCAAGTAGAGAGAAGCTTATATCATCCGGATAAAGAAGAACCATTCCACCGAGCAGTTACCGGGTGTAGATTTTCTGCTACTCGTTCAGTTGGTCAATTCCAACATACAATCGTAATCGATGTATTAAAAGACGGCGGAGTTATTTACCACATTGAAACCGATGATAATCACCGTATCTTCCAGACGGGTGTTTGCTCTATGGAACAATTCATCCTTGTTCTAAAGGAATGCGTCGATATTAAATATCCTATCAGATCACAAGTGATGATAGCTGCCTTAAAGATAACGGGCGAAGTAATCTATACTACTATTAATAACAACTACAAACCGCTTTATTTAGTTGATTTTCTCGGCGGTAAACACTGGCTAGAAAATGATGATTTAATGGCTATATCCATTAACTAATCTCTAGTAGGTTAGAGTAACTTCACTACACTGACACTATAACGTTTGACATAAAGTATATTAATAAGGCGCATCCTGTTCATAACAGGATACGCCTGTTAAAGCATGATTTTTCGCATATTCCTGTTATTCGTAAGAAATAGTGGAAAGGGAGGGGGATACTATAGTTGGTAAGTCTTGTGGTAATGATTCGCTTGCCCAAGGTGAACTAGGCGGATCTTATGCAAATGTAAAACCAATTAGGCTCGTTAAGCTAAATTTTTCGGGTTCACCAATGATTTTATCTATTTGTAAGAAATTTGGAGAAGTAGCTTCAATGAAAGATAAGAAATTAGATAAGTTCAAATAGTATCTTATAGTTATATTTTGGGTCACTTCCAGCAGAGTGACCCTTTATTAATTTCTCACATCAGAATTCCTCCGCCTTACTGAACATTTTCTTTCAAATGCGCTATAAGAAATACGCTTCTCTTATTGAACTAACTTGCAGCCTTAGTTGAATAGCAACAATCTTCTCAAAAACAGCCTAAATCCTCTAATGTTCCCCTTAAATCTTCAAATGTCGTAGCTCTTACATTTTGTGCCCAGTCATACGTTTTCTTGTATCCACCTGTGGCTAAGTAACCTTTAACAAGTTTACTTTATCAATGCTTTTAAAACTTGAAGCTATATAAAATTTCTCCATTATTATTTCTTTAATTCGTTCCTTTTTAACTATTTATTTTTTTATCACTGGCATTTTGATAAAACCTATATCATGTGATTGTTGATTTCCGTTCTGGCTGGACAAAGCGCCTAGCTGGAACGGAAATCAACCTCACGTTAGGGTAATGATCCTTTAAGTCTCTTTTTATCGAAAAATAACATAATATATATTATTTTTGTGTTTTCTAGCTTTTCACTACTAAACATAAAGTTAATAGCATTCTATATATTATTAACAAATTGTCTAATACTTATTTAATAGGACAATGATAGAATTATTTAACTTCTTTTAGCAGGCGTCAAAACGCCTACTAAAATAGAAGAACTCAGTCTAAGAACACCACGTCCTTTGGCAATTTATCTGTACGACAGGCAACAGCAACAGCAACACGGTTTTAACTGTGCGAAAGCGGAGCGACAACAACAACAGCAACACACGACTGAGTGACCAACATCATGTTGTTGATGACGCTACGTTAGCACTGCGCTTTCGCAGAAAACGGTTGGTTTGTTGGTCTAAGCCTCCGGCGGATGTCACGGAATCGGCTTTGTGCTTGCACAAAGCCGATTCTGGACGCAATTATGCCGAGGCATAATTGATCTCTAGAATTTTCTATAAAAGGAGGGCTTATGAATGACAGTAACTAGTTTAAAGACAACGGAATCTTATATACGTGACCGCGGAGCAGTTATTGAGCTTACACAAAAGCTAGTACGTATAGAAAGTGTTTACCGAGAAGATGACCCAAATGGCAATGAACAAGAGGTCGCAAATTATGTCGCTCAATATTTACGTGATATAGGGATTGAAACACATGTTGAGGAGGTTGTGCCAGGTCGACCGAATGTCATTGGTATTATTGATTCGGGTAAGCCAGGAAAAACACTCCTCTTTGAAGGACACCAGATGTCGTGACGGAAGGGAATCGTAAAGCGTGGACGTACGACCCGTTCGGCGCAGAAATTATTGATGGCCGAATGTATGGCCGAGGCACAAATGATACAAAAGGAAATCTTGCTTGTATGATTACAGCTTGTCAGTCGTTGTTACTGGATCAGGAGGAATTTACAGGCAAGATTATTTTATGTATTCCATGTGATGAAGAAGGGCTAATGCTTGGTATTAAACATTTTATAAAAAATGGCTGGGCAGATGATGTAGATGGAGCCATTATATGTGAGCCAGAGGAAAACAACGTTTGTATCGCACAGCGTGGGGCAATACGCTTGAAAGTGGATGTTTTCGGTAAAATGGCGCACGGTGCGATTTCTTGGAGTGGCATTAATCCGAACTGGCGCATGGCACGTTTTATCGTAGAGCTTGAAAAATTGGAAAAAGAAGAGCAGGCACGTTTAGGACGTGATCCGATGCTTAATTGGCCATCTATTACACCAACGATTTTACGCGCGCCTGTAATAGGAGATGCGCAAATTAATGTCATTCCTGATCATTGTATGACGACACTTGATATCCGTACAGTTCCTGCACAGGATCACGATGAGCTTCTCGGTAAAATTGAGGCGATTATTAAACGCCTGCAAGCAGATGATCCGGATTTTAAAGTTGAGTTAACAGTGCTTGATAATCGCCCTGCAACAGCAACAGCGAAGGAGGAGCCTGTTGTACAAGCCATTTATGAGGCAGTCGCTGAGGTAACGGAAAAAGAGCCGAAATATAACGGTGTCCCAGGGGCTACAGATGGAACATTCCTACATGTGCATGGGGTACCGATCGTTACCGTTGGAGCGGGTGATCGTGATATGCCCCACCAAATTGACGAATATGTCGATATCGAAGAATTAGCAGAAACTACAGCTATTTACCGTTTAGCAGCATTAAAGTTTTTAGTAGGTGATGCACATTGACTCACACAAAAATTGCAGTTATTCCAGGGGATGGTATTGGGAAGGAAGTTATGGAGGAAGCATTAAAGGTACTAAATACTCTTCAGGAACATGATTCTACTTTACAAATAGACACAACTATTTTTCCTTGGAGCTCAGATTATTATCTCAAGCACGGTCGAATGATGCCAAGTAACGCATTAGACAAATTAAAAGAATTTGATGCGATATTATTCGGGGCTATTGGAGATGCTCGTGTTCCTGATGACGTGACAGTATGGGAATTAATTATGCCGATACGAAAAAGCTTTCAGCAATATGTTAATTTTCGTCCGATCAAATCACTACCTGGCATAGCCTCACCACTTGCTAATGGAAGGGATATTGATTTTGTAATCTTCCGTGAAAATGCAGAGGGGGAATATTCCGATAGTGGTGGGCGAATTTATCATCGTCAGCCACAGGAAATGACGATTCAAAATACGATTATGACACGTATCGGGATTGAAAAAATTGTCCAAGCCGCGTGTGATTATGCCTATAAAAATGGCAAAACAAAAATTACGAGCGCGACAAAATCGAATGCTATTATTCATTCAATGAAGTTTTGGGATGAGCATGCTAGAAGAATTGTTGCACAAAGCTCACCAGCACTAGAGTTAGAATCTATCTATATCGACGCTTTAGTAGCTTATTTCGTGGAACGACCGCAAGATTTTCAGGTAGTTGTGGCCTCCAATTTATTCGGAGACATTTTATCAGATTTAGGATCAGCCATCGTTGGTGGTCTTGGGCTGTCACCGTCAGCTAATTTAAATCCAGAAAAGGAATTCCCCTCTATGTTTGAGCCTGTGCATGGGTCAGCACCAAATATTGCAGGAAAGGGCATAGCAAACCCAATTGCACAAATTTGGTCACTTGCTTTGTTACTTGGACATATAGGGAGATCCGATTTAGAAATGCTAATTGTAAGTGCGATTGAGACGGTACTTCGAGAAGGGGCTGTAAAAACCGCAGATATTGGTGGACAGGCGACAACCGCACAAATGGGTGATGCGATTTGTCAGGAGATTATCAAAATGAATTTAGCAGCAAGGGGTGTATAGCATGACAGTAGAGCAAAAGGTCATCATCGTTACAGGTGCTGGTGGTGGTATGGGAAAAGCCATTATTCAAGAACAGCTTGCAAAGGGCAATATTGCTGTAGGGCTTGATTTATCAGTAGCTTCTCTAAGCGATTTAGCGCACGATACCTTGCGATGCTTTGAGGTCAATGTCTTGCAAGAGGAGCGTGTGAACGAAGTATTCAAACAAATTTTTGACGAGTATGGACGGATTGATGGACTTGTCAATGCACTTGGTATAGCGCAGGCAGCAAAACCGATTGAGCAAGTAACGATGGCCGAGTGGAACCGCTTAATGGATGTCAATGTTAAAAGCTTATTTATTACAACAAAGGCAGTCGTTCCTTATATGAAGGAGCGGCTAAAGGGCTCAATTGTCACAATCGCTTCCATTTCTGCAGTACGACCACGCCCAGGTTTACAATCTTATATTGCATCTAAAGGGGCGGCGGAGAGTTTTACACGTGGTTTGGCTATTGAGCTAGCTCCGTTCCAAATACGTGTGAATACGATTCACCCAGGGCCAGCCGATACGCAGATGCTTTCTCAATTTACGGCACAAGGAGCGGACGTCGAGCAAACTAAGCAGAGTGTCTTTGTTCAATCGGTCCCACTTGGACGATTAGTGAATCCATCAGACATTGCTGGAGCAGTAAGTTATTTACTTTCTGATGCAGCAAGCATGGTTACAGGAACGACATTACATGTAGACGGTGGTCGTGGATTATAGGAGGGATACGCGTGAAGAGAATTCCAATGTTGATAAATGGTGAGTGGATACATGGTGATATAGAAGCATTATTGGATGTCATGAACCCTTCTACTGGTGAAGTCATTGCCCAAATTACGAATGCGAATAAAATCCATGTTGACGAGGCTGTACGCGCTGCGCGTGTAGCATTTGAAAGGGAAGAGTGGTGGCAAATAAAGGCTTATGAACGTGGGCAGCTACTTATTGAACTTGCCCGCTATATACGTCTGCATGCAGAGGAATGGAGTTTGTTAGAATGTCGTGATGTTGGAAAGCCGTTAACTCAAGCAAGGGCCGATATTGAAGCGGCAGCCCGCTATTTTGAGTTTTATGGTGGAGCTGCTGATAAAGTAATGGGGGATACGATTCCCATTGAAGACGGCATTTTAAATGCGGTAGTGTTAGAGCCTGTAGGTATTACCGTACATATCGTGCCTTGGAATTATCCTATTCAAATTACGGCAAGAAGTGTAGCAGCAGCAATTGCTACTGGCAATGCTGTAATTGTTAAAAGTGCGGAGGATACGCCATTAACTACACACGCTATAACGGAATGGTTTGCGGATAAAGTGCCAAAAGGTATCTTTCAGCATATTACAGGTTTAGGTCGTGATGTTGGACCGTATTTAACTTCCCATCCTGATATCAATCATATTACGTTTACAGGCTCTGTTCCAACAGGCATTGAGGTGATGAAGTCAGCGGCTGAGAATGTTGTCCCTGTAACATTAGAGCTTGGTGGAAAGTCTCCAAATATTGTTTTTTCAGATGCCAACATGGAGCAAGCGCTTGAAGGAGTTGTACGTGCCATTATTCAGAATGCCGGACAAACATGCTCGGCAGGAGCCAGACTCCTAATTGAAGAGCGTGCCAAAGAAAAATTCATGGCACAATTAGTACAAAAATTTCAGGCATTAAAAGTTGGTCCTGGTGAAGCAGACGCTGATATGGGCCCACTTCTAAATGAACGACAATATATGAAGATTTCAACACTACTGCAAAAGGCGAAAGAGGATGGCTACGTAGTTACTGGTGGTGAAACTCTGACGATTAAAGGCTATGAACAGGGCTATTATATTGAGCCAACAATACTAGCTGGAGTAGAAGCTAACGATCCACTCGCGCAGGAGGAAATTTTCGGACCGGTGTTAACAGTCTTTACGTTTACGACGGTTGATGAAGCAATTACCTTGGCGAATAGTACAGATTACGGATTAGTTGCAGGCGTTTGGTCGAAGGATTTGGATACTGCACATTATGTTGCAAGTCGTGTAAAAGCTGGACAAGTGTTTGTTAATAACTATGGAGCAGCAGGCGGAATTCAAATGCCGTTTGGTGGCTATAAAAAGAGTGGCATTGGACGAGAAAAAGGTTTTGTCGCGTTGAGAAATTATACGCAAATGAAAAATATTGCAATACGCTATGCACCACCTAATCAAATGTAATGAAATGTGAGATGGAGGGATGCATATGGATCAGCCAAAAGAAAATCAGGTGCTCTTAGAGGTAAAACATTTAAAAATAAAATTCCATTTAAAAAATGGTAAGCAGGCAAAAGTGGTCGATGATGTGAGCTTTACGATTCGTAAGGGAGAAACGGTTGCGCTTGTAGGTGAGTCTGGAAGCGGTAAAAGTATTACATCGTTATCAATTATGCGATTACTGCCTATTCCACCAGGAGAAATTACAGCTGGTACCATTAAACTTAATGGTAAAAATCTCTTAGACTTTAAAAATAAAGAGATGAGCAATATAAGAGGCAATGAAGTTAGTATGATTTTTCAAGAGCCGATGACATCATTAGATCCTGTCTTTACAATCGGTAATCAAATGATAGAAGGCATTCGTAGACATCAAAGGATATCAAAAAAGGAAGCGCGGGACAAATCTCTGCAGCTTTTAAAAGAAGTGGGTATTGCTAATGCAGAGAAGGTGATTGCCGAATATCCACACCAATTATCAGGTGGTATGCGCCAACGTGTCATGATTGCGATTGCAATGTCCAATAATCCTCAACTGTTAATTGCTGATGAGCCAACAACGGCACTTGATGTAACAGTACAGGCTCAAATTTTAAAGCTTATGATGAAGATGAAGGAAGAACATCAATCGGCTATATTATTTATTACACATGATATGAGCGTTGTAGCAGAAACGGCAGATCGCGTTCTAGTTATGTATGCCGGACAGATTGTAGAAGAAGCGCCAGTGCGAGAGCTTTTTATGAATCCAAAGCATCCATATACAACGGCTCTTTTGAAAACAATGCCTAATCTAGAGACAGATGTTAAACGATTGCCGTCAATTCCAGGAACTGTTCCACCAGCTTATGCGTTACCAGAAGGCTGCCGTTTTGCATCACGCTGTCCATTTGTGATGGCACAATGCCGTGACGTGCAACCTGAGGCAATCCATATTCAAGACGAGCATAAAGTACGCTGTCATTTATTTTCAGAGAAAGGGGCGCATGATCATGACGAAGAAAGAAGCCTTGCTTGAAATAAAACATTTAAAAGCGTACTTTCCTGTAAAACGTAAGTCGATGAAGGAAGAGAAAAAGGTCATTAAAGCAGTCGATGACATTTCTCTAGAAATTTTCCGAGGTGAGACGCTTGGGATCGTAGGAGAATCCGGCTCCGGAAAATCGACGTTTGGACGAACTATTTTAAAACTCGTTGAACCGACGGACGGAGAAATTATATATAAAGGACAGCCTATTCAGCAGTTAAAGGGAAGTAAACTACAAACTTATCGAAATCAAATGCAAATGATTTTTCAGGATCCGTTTGCATCACTAAATCCTCGTATGCGAATAGGTGCCATTATCGAAGAGCCGATGAAGCTGCAATTTACATTAACGAAAGAGCAGCGCAAAGAACGTGTAAAGGAGCTTTTACACAAGGTAGGTTTACCAGAGGATGCTATGCAAAAGTTCCCGCATGAATTTTCCGGGGGCCAAAGACAACGAATCGGTATTGCGCGGGCTCTTGCTATTCATCCAGAGTTCATTATTGCAGACGAACCTGTATCTGCATTAGATGTTTCGGTGCAGTCACAGGTATTGAATTTAATGATGGATTTACAGGATGAATTTCATTTGACCTATTTATTTATTTCCCATGATTTAAGTGTTGTAAAACATATTAGCGATCGAGTAGCTGTGTTGTATTTGGGGAGGGTAGTGGAAATTGGCGCGAAGAAAGAATTATATGCAAATCCTCTGCACCCATATACGCAGGCGTTGCTATCCGCCATTCCAGTGATCAATTTTGATGAGCCGAAACAAGAAATACCGTTACAGGGTGAATTGCCAAGCCCGATGAACCCTCCTGTAGGCTGTGTGTTTCATACACGTTGTCCCTATGTGATGGACAGATGTCATCAGGAACGGCCAGAGCTTCAGGAAGAAAATAACCATCAACGGGTAGCTTGCTTTTTATATGATAAATAGACTGAAAAATCAGTCTTTGCGAAGTGAGGTGTGTATGATGTTTGGAAATATTACAGATGTGCCTGGAGTTAAAGTAGGGCATGCAGAAAATAGTGAAGGAATTACAGGCTGTACAGCGATTTTAGTGGAAAGTGGTGCGGTGTGCGGTGTCGATGTAAGAGGCTCAGCGCCGGGCACTCGAGAAACTGATGCACTTGATCCTATTAACGAAATTGAGCATGTGCATGGGATTTGCCTATCTGGAGGAAGCGCATATGGATTGGATGCTGCGACAGGAGTCATGCAATTTCTAGAGGAGCGGGGTGTTGGCGTACAGGCAGGTGTTGCTACAATTCCAATTGTTCCTAGTGCGGTGCTGTTCGATTTATTTATCGGTGATCCAAAGACAAGACCTACTGCTCCAATGGGCTATGAAGCCGCTAAAAGTGCGGTTGTTGGTCCATTTGCAAATGGGAATACAGGGGTTGGTTATGGTGCGACTGTAGGAAAATTGGCGGGTCCTCAATATTGTATGAAAGGGGGACTAGGCAGCGCCTCTATAGCTGGCAAAGAGGATGTTGTAGTGGGTGCCATTGTTGCTGTCAATGCTGTTGGAGATGTGAAAGATCCTACTACAAGAGAAACGCTAGCAGGAGCAAGGGATCCGAAAACAGGGGAATGGATGGATTGCTGTACGTATTTAGAGGAGCATGTGCAATCGGAAGCATTGTCTGGTACGAATACGACAATCGGTGTCGTTGCAGTGAATGCCAAGCTGACAAAAGCAGAGGCGAAAAAAATAGCCCAGCTTACACAAAATGCTCTTGCACGGACAATTTATCCAGTACACACAATGCTGGATGGAGATACAATTTTCGTGCTTGGTACAGGGGATAAAAGATTTCCGGTGGATTATTTGGGCCATATGGCTACAAGAGTCATGGAAGAAGCGATCATTACTGGCATTAAAGCTGCTGATAAATTAGTTGAAGTAGAAAGCTATAAAAGCATTCAAATAATGAGCACATAGAGAATAGGGGGAAATGACATGAGACTAAAGAACAATTGGTCGTTGCTGTTATTGACAATGATAGTCGTTTTACTAATGAGTGCCTGTTCAAGTGATGATAAAAAGGATGCAAGTACTAGTGGAAAGACAGTAGCGGATTTACCACAAGAAATCGTAGTACGTATAAATGACGACCCAGATTTTTTAGATCCACATAAAGCAACAGCGTCTATATCGTACCAAATGATTCTTAATATTTTTGAAGGACTGATGGCACCAGAAACAGATGGTACTTTAAAAGAAGGTCTAGCCGAGAGCTATCAAGTATCTGAGGATGGTTTAACTTATACATTTAAAATTCGTCCGAGTGTGAAATTCCATAATGGTGGGGATTTAACTGTTGAGGATATTCAGTATTCATTTGATCGTTTAATGGGGAAAAACGGCGGCGAAAAGATGTCAAATAGCTTTGATAATGTTGCGTCAACGGAAGCACCAGATGCCAATACATTTGTGATTAAGCTAAAGGAGCCAAACTCCAACTTCTTATATTCATTAACAGCACGTCAATCAGCTATCTTACCAAAAAGCAATGATGGAAAGCATAATGAAAACCCAATAGGTACTGGACCATTTGCATATGTAAAATACTCACCGGGTACAAATTTAGAACTGAAGAAAAATGAAAACTACTGGAAGGAAGGGTTACCATACTTGAATAAAGTGACGTTTACCTTCCAATCGGATGATCAAGCAGCGATTATGAGTTTAATGGCCAATGAAGTCGATTTAACGAGTGTTCCGTGGCAACGTGTAAGTGAAGTAGAAGGTAATTATAACTTATCTCATCAAAATAATAACTCATCATTAATCGTTACATTTAATGAAACGAAAGCACCTTTTGATAATGTAAAGGTCCGTCAGGCAATTAACTACGCGATTAGTAAGTCCGATATTATTGACTCAGTGTTTGCAGGTTATGCTGTACCACTTGGTTCAAACATGAGTCCAGCGATGGGGGACTATCAGAAGAAAGGCTTAGAAGATATGTATAAGCGTGATGTGGAAAAAGCTAAAGCATTATTAACAGAAGCGGGCTATCCTAAAGGCTTTAAAACGAAAATTACAGTATCTTCGCATAATGATATTTATTCAAATATCGCGCAAATCGTTGCGGATAATTTAAAGGAAATTGGCATTGATATAGAAATTGAGGTTGTAGAATGGGGAATTTGGCTAGACCGAGTTTACTTTGGTCGCGACTATCAAATGACAACAATCGATTTAACGGGTCGTGCTTCTGCTTATGAAATTATAAATGATTACATTTCAACTAATGATAGTGAAAACTTCTTCAAATTTAAAAATGATGAATACGATAAAATTATGGTAGACGTTTTAAAGGAAAGAGATCAGGCGAAGCAAATTGACTATTATCATCGTGCACAGGAAATTTTAGCTGAGCAGGCAGCAGCGGTATATATCGCAGATTATCAAATTGTTTGGGGCTCTAAGAAGCAAGTTACTGGATTAAAGAACTACCCATTCTGGTTCCACGATATGTCTGAGGTGAAAATTTCTAACTAGAAAGGGATGAGTGCTTGTTGATGTATATAATACGTCGGTTCATCCTGTTAATAACTACTATCCTTCTAGTGTCGATAATTACATTTGGTGTTTTTCAAATTTTACCTGGTGATCCGGTTCAGACGATGTTAGGTACTGAAGCGGATCCCACACAAATTGAAAATTTGCGATCAGAGCTTGGCTTGAATCGCCCCCTTTATGAGCAATATACAGATTGGGTGAAGGGATTATTAACAGGAGAATTAGGAAATTCTATTCGTTTTTCAATGCCCGTAAAAGACTTACTGTTTGATAGACTACCTGTAACGATGTCATTAGCTGGGCTCACCCTCGTAATTGTGTTACTCATTTCCTTACCGTTGGGGATGTTTGCGGCGAGAAGACAAAATAAGTTTAGTGATATGTCGTTGTCTACAGTGACGCAAGTTGGAATGGCCATTCCTTCTTTCTGGCTAGGAATGATTCTCATTTTATATGTTGGACTGCAGTTTAGCTTCTTTAAAATAAGTGGCTATATTCCGTGGACGCAAAGTGTAGCAGGAGCGTTAAGTACACTCGTTCTCCCGGCGTTAACAATTGCTATTCCACAAATTGCGGTCAATTTCCGCTATGTTCGTACGTCAATTTTAGAGCAAGTTCAGCTCGATTATGTGCGTACGATTCGTAGTAAAGGGATGTCTGAGCAAAATGTTATGTATAAGCATGTCTTAAAAAATTCGATGATTCCAATATTAACGGTATTTGGATTGATTATGGCTGAAGTTGTTGCTGGAACGATTATTGTGGAGCAAGTATTTTCACTGCCCGGCGTTGGTCAACTTCTCATTACAGCTATTAGTAATCGTGATTTTCCATTAGTACAGGGAATCGTTATGTATATTACTGTTGCGGTGGTCATGATTAATTTTATGGTCGATATTTTATATTCAGTGTTAGATCCTAGAATCCGATTACGATGAGCGAGGTGGATACGATGAAACATATACAAAGATACATGAAAAATATTAATTTAATCATTGGTCTACTAGTCATTGTCGGTTTTCTAATCATCATGATAATCAGCTTTTTTTATACACCTCATGATGTGAACTCGATGAATATACCCCAAAAATTACGTAGCCCAAGTAGTGATTATCTATTTGGAACGGATGAATTTGGTCGTGATATTTTTAGCCGTATTATGAAAGGAACACAAACGGCATTTGCAGTCGGTTTACTGACGGTATTTATCGGAACAATTTTTGGTATTTTAATTGGTGGTATAGCGGGGTATGTAGGTGGCTGGATCGATGAAATTTTTATGCGCATGATGGATGCATTAATGGCCTTTCCGGGAATTATACTAGCTTTAATGCTCGTAGCGGTATTTGGGCCGGGAATTGTTAATACGGCTATTGCATTAGGCATTATTGCCATACCGGCCATTGCTAGAATTACACGTGGTGGTTTCGTCCAACATCGTGACACTGAATATGTTTTAGCAGCAAAGTTAATTGGTGTAAAACCTTATAGCATTATGTTTCGTCATATATTACCTAATATTTCATCGCAAATTATCGTCGCTGCCACTGTGACCTTTGCGACTGCGATGCTTGCGGAGGCGGCACTTAGTTATTTAGGGCTTGGTGTGCAGCCACCAAACCCTAGTTGGGGACGAATGTTAAAAGATTCACAAGCCTATTTAGTGGGAGCCCCATGGTACACTTATGCGCCAGGCGGAGCTATTACAGTACTTGTATTAGGTTTGTATATGCTTAGCAATGCGTTGCGCGATTTTATGGATCCGCGTTCAAAAGCGTAAAATATCCGGGGCTGTTTTTTTCAATAAATCATAGGCCTTCACCGCTATTTCTATATTGAGACGATGAGGGGCTTGTAAAAAGTCAGCACCAAAAATATTTTCTAGTCGTTCAATGCGTTTATAGAGTGTTTGGCGGACAATAAATAATTGTTCAGCTGTATCATTTTTGGCACCATTGCATGCTAAATATACACAGAGCGTTTGATAAAGATCATTACCGTTTTTTTGATCAATTAACAGTATTTCTTGTAAATAATCTTTAACATATTGCAAAAGTGCGACATGATCCTGATGTAATAACAATCTGTATACACCTAAATCCTTGAAGTAAATAGAAGAAGCAAGTTCATTATGTTGCATTTGAATAGTTGTTTTTGCTTCCTTATAGCCTTGATGTACACTATTAATGGATTGATAAACATTACTAATGCCAAAGGTAAGGGTTATTTGCTCGAAAAGCTGTGGCGTTTTTCGGGCAATAATCTGCTTTATAGCTTGATTAAATGGGTCACGATTTTTTTCCATATCATCTGCTGCAATATAAAACGCAAGGATAATTATTTCATGCTGTCGAACCGAAACGGTAGGGAAGAAGCCAAGTTTTTTTAGGATGGAACGAACAAACATGACATTTTGCAGCTGGATTTCTTGCCAGTCTTCCTCTGTAAAAGTATCGGCATAATCAAGAATAGTAAATACGATGACACGATAAAATAAGTTGCGACTTTCCATTGGCAAAAAGCTTTGATAATATTGAAAATCAATAGGCTGACCTTGTATTAAGGAGAGGATAAATTCATCCTCTCGGCTTTGCTTGCGTTCCTGTAGCATTCGATTGCGCATTAAGATTTGAGCAATAGACATCGTTGCACGTTCAAGGTTTAACAATGTATAGTCGCTTGGCTTCGGCAGTACAGAATGCATACATAAATAACCCCATACTTGTCCAAGTCCATTGACCGGAATGATGACGAAATGATCGTTGTCAATGGATAGAAGTTGAAGGGGTTCTTGTAATTCTAATTGCTGACAGTGGTCCTCCAAAAGTTGTAAATACTTTTTGGCTTCTATTGGATAATAAAAGCTTTTTGTATCTTCGGAGACAAATAAAAATAATGCATCTGTATCTTGATAAAGCACCTGTAAAATTTTTAAAATTCCATTGGGCATTAACGACAATTCCATAAAAGTCTTTGAAATCGCATCAAGCTGTGTTAATGCTTGCTGATGCTGATTAATAATGTAAGTATGTAGATCCTGTGTAATATCGATAAATCTTACAACCTCTTCAAAAATGATGATAGGAAAATCATGAGCATTAGCCATAGCAACCAGTTCTACAGGAACATAATCAAAATAATCACCAATCTCAATACAAAGAGCTGCAGCACCGTTGCGAATAAGATTTTGCAAATAAGCGATTTGTGTTTCACGCTCTAACTGTAAACCTACCCCAGTTGTTAAAATGAGCTCTCCGCCATTTATTAAAGTATCAAAATTTTTAATTTCTAATATATGTGTCCATAGTACTTGTCGATTTAGTCCTTGTTGTCCAGCGATTAACTTGGCAGATTCAAAATGCTTTCGCTTTAATACATCACGTACAAGTAGAGGATGTTTCGACATAAATAAGCACCTACCCTTCGATGTACAATAATTATGTTAGATTAATCAGAAAATTTCAACATTAACTAGGATAAAAGTTAGAGGGTTACCGGACTGAGAGAAGGAAAAGACCATAAAAAGGTTTGCAATTTTGATATGGTCAACTGTATTGAAATAGGTATTCTTCGCGAAGAAAGGCGATTCCAAATGCTCGAAAAGCACAAGGAGTCGCCTTTAATAATTTCGTTTATGTCCTTTTTTTACGTATTCCCAATCGGTTTCAATGTTTTGACGAATACGAACTAAAAAGTCTTGAACACTGTCCATTTCTTCAGGAGAAAAACCATCTAATGCTCTAGCATTCGAATAGTCTCCTTCTCGCTTTAAAAATGGATAAATCTTTATACTTTTTTCTGTTGGGAAAAGTTGCTTGTTTTTCTTGTTACCTACTTCACTACGCTTTTCTACAAAACCTTTAGTCTCCAACTTTTGAATCGCTCGGGAGGCCGTTGTGCGATCTACCTTCAATAGTTCAGCAACCTTTTCTTGAATAATACCAGGGTTTTCACAGATGCGAGTGACATACAAATACTGTCCCTTTGTTAGATCGAGTTCTTTAAACTCAATATTACTAATGGAATCAAGTGCCCGTGCAATTGCACCAATATCTCGTAAAATTTCCTTCATTGATTGCCTCCGAAATATATTGTATTTGCAATAAAAAATACTCTATACTATATATTATCATCCATGAAGGGAAATTTCACTTCATATCTACAGGTGGTTCTCTTTTCCAAACTTACAGTCTGAAGCGTAGTGGTGTATAACGGCGCAGTTGACAATTCTACCAGTGGTCACCAAATTCAAGTAATAATCAGGAGGAATAAAAATGAACACAAAAAAAATTACAGATGAAAAAGATTTACAAACAGCGTTTGCGATTCGTCAAAAAGTTTTTATTGAGGAGCAAAAGGTGCCAGAGGAAGAAGAATTTGATGAGTTCGACACGCTAGATGCAGCATGTGATCATATTCTTGTGTACTATAACGATCAACCTGTTGGTACTGGCAGACTACGAGTTGTTGATGGCTATGGCAAACTAGAGCGTATATGTATATTAATAGAATTCCGCAAATTTGGTTTAGGTAAAGTAATTATCCAACGTTTAGAGGAAATAGCACTTGAAAAAGGTTTAGCAAAATCAAAATTAAACGCGCAATCTTATGCAGAAGGCTTTTATGAAAAATTAGGCTATAAACGTGAAGGTGAAGAATTTATGGATTGTGGCATCCCGCATATTTTAATGAAAAAACAATTTCATAAGGCGTAGAGTATTCATTATTTATTATAAAATAGCAAACTAGGTTTTATTAGTTTGCTATTTTGTTTTAACTTCTTTCAGCGGGTTTCCAAACACCCGCTGAAATAGAGGAACTCAGTCTGAGAACGCCACGTTAGCACTGCGCTTTCGCACAAAAAACATCGCAGGCCTAAGCATAACGCAGATTCCGGACGCAATTATGTCGAGGCAAAATTGATTACAATAGCTCTCTTATTTTTTCCCATAATGGCTTAATTTTTTCTTTATTCGGCGCATTTGCAAATATCCAATCTGATTCATTATTAAAGGCGTTCACTAATTTCTTAACGGCGACCTCATGTGTCTCAAGGCTCAAACAATTCATGATATGGACTATCTCATTTAATGGGTCAGTGGGTAAAGATTTATCTAGCGCTTTAAGTCCAAGTACAGCTCGTTCAGGGCAATATTTATGCAGGAGTACTTTAGCGAAATGTTCTAAACTATTCCGCAGTAAATGAACGCACCAAATCTCATTTTCACGTTTAGCACTCCAATAATATTGATACAAATACCAAACAGTATCATCTATTGCATCTTGAAATTCAAGAGGCGTTAATGACAAAGTTGTTTTTTTCTGTTTAGCTGTAAGGATTCTATTCGGATCAAATAATATTTTAACTGCTTTCAGCAAAAGTCTCCTACTTCTATAGGTTGTAAGAAGAATGCGGCGTTAAGTTACTTTCAGCGAGTGTCCAAACATTTACTGAAAGAAGTTAAAGCCTCCGGCGGATATCACAGAATCGGTAAGGAGTTCTTTGTGCAAGCACAAATCCGATTCCGGACGCAATTATGCCGAGTCATAATTGATGGGCATCTTTATCACTTATTTCAGAGGGTGATAAGGTAAATAAATCGATATGAATCATATCTTCATATACGGCTAGTAGCTGGGGGGCAAAAATGTAAATGTCATCAACGAATAATGTTTTCATATAAGTTTCAATATGCTTCTTGCGATTGGATAAAAATGCTTCAATATTTTCTTCCTTCACAACGCAATACATATCGATATCTGAAAATTCATCATGCTCCTCATAGATCCTCTTAAAAATACAGCTTCAATATATTGATCATCTTTTAGACTTTCAAGTAAAATCTTCACAACATAATCCAAATTCAAATATATCCGCTCCTTATATTAAAACAAGCTGCCCAAAGTATATTTCGAGCAGCCTTATTTTGCTAGATTTCTTTTACAACAGTACCTGAGAAGCTATCGTGAGGACGAAGTTGTCCGTTTTGTTGTTCGAACGATTCTGGATTTTTCAAGTAATCGAATGAGCTAATTGAGTCACGATATACCATCCGTTTCAAAACTCCAGCTGTGAAATTACCAAATCAATTAGAAATGCTTTTGTTCGTTTTTTTTGTAATAGATTTCATCGGAGTTCCTCTTCATAAGTTTCGAAATTTTCAAAGGAACTGATTGTCTTTAAATAGCAATTCTTGTTTAGTAAGGTAAGATGCAATGGCCCCATATTTTTCTGTCGAAGCGCCTGCATAGCTATTCGCGAATGTAAGGAGGGAGGTAGCATGCTGCTGACAATAATCGATTAGATTGTTTGCTGTAATCTGCTTGCTAAGGAGAATGGCTAACAATGCACCGATGAAGGCATCACCCGCTCCAGTTGTATCAATCGCATGAACCTTGTCAGCGGGTACTTTAATATGAAGATTTTTCGTATTAAGACTTGCACCTTCTGCTCCACGAGTAATGATAAGTACTTTTACTTTCCCTTGAAATAATGAATGGACGGCTGTTTCTTCATCCTCAATCTCTGTTAAAAATAAAAGCTCCTCCTCGGACAATTTAACGATATGGGCCTTTGGTAAAAACTCTAAAATCGTTTGACGACATGCCTTCACATCATTCCAAAGTGGCAAGCGAACATTTGGATCAAAAGAAACAAGACTCCCTGCCTGATGAGCCTGTTCTATCAGGGCCACATGTGCATGTTTCATTGGGCTTTCCACTAAATTAACTGAACAAAAATGAAGAATATCTTTATCTGTTAAAAGATTAGGTGGCAGTTGCTCTTTGTTGTATTGTAAATCTGCTGCGTGGCGGCGATAAAATAAGAAATCTCGGGCTCCATCACTTGTCAGTGAAACAAAGGCTAGACTTGTTTCACCCTCAATAGTTTGAACAATATAGTTCGTATCGACATCGGCATTTTTTAATGTTTCTACTAGAAAATCTCCAAAAGCATCCTGACCTACTTGTGTAATGAGGGCTGCTTGTTGCTCAAGCTTTGCACAAACAGCTGCAACATTGGCAGGGGCTCCACCAGCATTTTTAGTAAATTGCTCAACTGCAGCAAGGGAGGCATTTTGTTCAGTAGGTGTAAAATCAATTAATAATTCACCAATTGCATAAAGTTTACTCATGGAAAAACCTCCTTTATATCAATTTCGCCTGGTAATTGGTGCTGTCGCACAGAAAAAATTGCCATAAGGCGTGACTTTCCGTCGTTTTGCCTTTTCTATCTGTCACTCAGCTGGCCCCTTCCGTCGCTATGCGCATTGTATCCGTCGTTAAGCCAGTCGTTTCTGTCTGTTGTATTTGAATCCGTCGCTCAGCACGATCGTTCCGTCATCTTGCCCTCACATACTTAGACTGAATTCCTTATTTCAGCAGTTGTTTAGATATCCGAACCACACCACATTCACCTTTAAAGGTAGGGGGGTTCCGTAGCTGACGCTTCGCTTTCGCTACGAGGCATTCGCTTTTTCTTTGGTACGTAAATAGTGTAGAAAATACCGCCAAAAATTAATACAATACCAGCTGTTTGCATAAAGCTCGGCATAAAATCAAGTAACAGCATATCAAGCAATATTGCCACAACAGGGTCAACAAATACTAATACTGAAACTAGTATGGTAGAGAGGCTACGAATACTATCAAAAAATAAATAGTAAACAAATCCTGTATGAATAAAACCTGTTCCTAAAATATATAGCCAGTTTGTAGTCGTTAAGCTTTCAAATAATGAAAAATTAACAAATGGCAATAGTATGATAATTCCGACCGTTGTTTGGATATATGTTAATGCGTAGGAGCTAAGCTTTGTGATCGTTTTACTTGTTAACATCGTAAATGCGTAAAACAATGCAGACAGTAATGCCCATATAAAGCCTGATTTCATAAATTCAGAGAGGGACATAAAATTATTTAAACCAATAATAAACATACTGCCGATAAAACAAGTTAGTGTTGCTAGTAAAGCTTGAATAGTCATTTTTTCTTTTAAAAACAATGCGCCAAAAATTAATACGAATATTGGTGCTAAATTATAAATAGAAATCGCAATGGAAATCGACATCTCTTCAAAGGCTTTAAATAAAAATACCCAGTTTAAGACAATAAAGACACCGCATAGAAGTGTACGTAATATTTCTTTTTTACCCCATTTTTCCGTCTTATGCCCACCAGTGATAAGCCACATACCGCCAAGGAAGAGGGTGGCGCAAATACATCTAATAAATACTAGCTCGATTGCAGGTACGCCCGTATGAACGGTGAAAAATCCAATAGAGCCAAAAAGGGCCATTGAAACAGTTAGTTTGATAATCGCTGAAATGTTCATATAAAACCTTCTTTCTATTAAAATTTTTGACGCTTGAGAAAGTAGGGGAGACTTAACGTTTATTTCGCCCCGCCCCTTCTACAAATCTTTCAATCTTAAAGCTTCATAAAATAAGCGAAGAAAGCCGACAGTGTACGTACGTCAACTGTCGGCTTCATTGTTCTACAATTATTCTCGGATTTGGCCGTTACCGTGAATGAAATACTTTGTAGATGTTAACGCAGGTAACCCCATTGGCCCTCGAGCATGTAATTTTTGCGTACTAATGCCGATTTCTGCACCGTAGCCAAATTCAAAGCCGTCTGTGAAGCGAGTGGAGGCATTGTGATAAACAGCGGCAGCATCTACGCTATGTAAGAAAGTATCTGCTGATAACTGATCCTCTGTCATGATGGCTTCAGAGTGGTTAGTGCCGTATTTATTAATGTGCTCAATTGCTTCATAAACGTTTTCCACAATTTTAACGCTAATTTTTAAATCTAAATATTCAGTTGCATAGTCTTCTACAGTTGCTAGTTGCGCGAAATCAAGAGCTTGACAGACAGTATCATCGCCGATAATTGTCACACCAGCTTGATGTATAGCACTTAGTAGCTGTTTGCCGTGCTCATGAAACCATTCAGGATGAATAAGTAAGCTTTCTGCGGCATTACAAACAGAAGGGCGCTGAGTTTTTGCATTGATGCAAATCTTTTCTGTTTTTAAGTAATCGGCCGTTTGGTCTACATAAATATGACAGTTGCCAGCACCTGTTTCTAGTACTGGTACAGTGGCTTCATTTACTACTAAATCAATAAGTGCCTTTCCGCCACGAGGAATTAAAACATCTAAGTATTCTTTTAAATGGAATAATTCTTTGACAGTTTCGCGATTTGTATCCTCGATTAATTGCACAGTGTCCGCAGGGATAGACGTTTTGCTAAGTGCACGATGAATACTTGCCACTAGCGCTACATTCGAAAATTTAGCAGAAGAGCTACCGCGTAAAATGACTGCATTGCCTGTTTTTAATGATAATGTTGCAGCATCTACTGTTACATTAGGGCGTGCTTCGTAAATCATCCCGATAACGCCAATTGGTACTAGGCGCTTTTCAATTAGTAATCCATTATCTTTTTCTATTCGCTCTAAGAGACTACCTACTGGATCATTTAATTCAACTAGTAAGTGGATAGCACTTGACATTGCCTCTACTCGTTCTTTGTTTAGCATGATGCGATCGAGGGTAGAAGCGGGCATTCCTTGTGTCTCGCCATTTGCTAAATCCTTTGCATTTTCAGCAATGATCATATCTTGGTCGATTAGTAATTGCTCAGCAATTTTTGTGAGAGCCTCATTTTTCTCGCAAGTTGTTTTAATATTTAAAATATAGCTTGCAGCCTTAGCCAGCTTTCCTTTTTGTTGAACTTCACTTGTCATGTGAATTCCTCCTTAATTTGTTTGAATTTTTAGCCATTTATCTCGGTGAATGACCTCAATGGGATAGTTCGCTAACTCGTCTGTACGTTTTCCCATCGCATGTGCTAACTCTAGGGAAGAATATAAGACCTCACCACGGCCAAGCAGTCCCTTGTCACTATAGACTTCGACAACGTCGCCAGTTGCGAAGTCGCCTTCGACACGAT
This sequence comes from Lysinibacillus sp. EB271-A1-10B, assembly GCF_058791335.1. NCBI lineage: Bacteria > Bacillati > Bacillota > Bacilli > Caryophanales > Bacillaceae > Lysinibacillus > Lysinibacillus sp. EB271-A1-10B. The sequence continues at coordinate 90,471 of NZ_JBYTDL010000010.1, read as the reverse complement.
ATACACCAGCAGGCAACAAGCTTTTACCATTTGCCAATAATGCATGTTCTGCACCGCTATCTATAAAGATTTTACCAGATACTTCCGTTAGTGCAATCCACTGTTTATTATTCGTTAAAACAGCAAGCGCGTCATGCTCAACATACGTACCATCACCACGTCCTTCTACTATATCGACAAGTTTATTAGCACCGTGACCAGTTCCGATAAACACCTTGACACCTGCATTTAAAGCTGCTCGAGCTGCTAGTAATTTGGATTCCATACCACCTGTACCGACCTTAGACCCTGAACCATCTGCAAAGCCAAGCATCTCATCAGATACCTCTGTTAAACGATCAATACGTTGTGCATCAGGATTTTTAGATGGATTGGCATTATACAGGCCATTGATATCTGTTAAGATAATGAGCTGATCGGCATGTATAAGACCACTTACAAGTGCTGATAACATGTCGTTATCTCCAAAGGTTAATTCGCTGACAGATACCGAATCGTTTTCGTTAATGATAGGTAAAATGGAGCGTTCTAATAATTCCTCAAATGTGGCACAGGCATTTTTATAACGCTCTTTTTTTGAAAAATCAGTGCGTGTAAGTAAAATTTGAGCAGGCACAATATCATAAATGCTAAATAAAGCATTGTAGGTTTGAATCAGTAAACTTTGCCCAACTGCCGCGGCAGCCTGCTTACCTTTTAATGTGACGGGACGAGAAGGGTAGCCTAGCTGTTTAAAGCCCGCTGCTACTGCACCTGATGAAACAAGCAATACTTCATGACCGTATTTTTTTAATTCAGCGATCGCTTGGACATGGTCCATTAAACGTATTTTATCAATTTCACCTTTTGCATTTGTTAAGGAGCTACTCCCAATTTTGACGACAATTCTTTTTCTTTCCATAGCAATACCTCCAATTCGCCATTACACTTGTACTATGATTTAAACTTTAGCAGCTACTAAGATTTCGCTAAATTTAAAAATAAAAAAACCTTTTCATCCTAAAAAATTAGGACGAAAAGGTTTACTTTCCGTGGTACCACCTAGATTGAACATCATTGACATTCCACTTTGCTCATAACGCTTGAGACTGCGCCTAGTTAGCTAGGACGATTTACGAAGTAGGTTCTTTAGTCTTTCTTGTACAATGCCTTACAGCCGATGGGCATCGCTCTCTGATCAAGCAGTTTCTAGGTACTAATCTTCGCTCGCTTATATTGTATAATTCAATATCTTTGTTGAATGGACCTTCATCAATTATTTTGGTTGGTGTCCGATTTCTATACAGAATGCACTACTTTAGCATGTCTGTCAAGCTGATTAGGAATGTTAATAGAAAGTTTTGAATAAAAAAGTAGGTATTACTGAACAATCGAGAGTACCGTGTAGGAGCAACATAACCTTGTTTATTTGAACCACCAGATTGCGATTAATAGTGGGAGCATCGCTAAAACAATCACGAAAGAACTCCATACTATTTGTTTTCCTGAAGACATATTTTTCGGTTTAATACTCATTTGTTCATATAGTTCGTTGATGGAACGTTGTTCTTTTGCATAAAGCATAGTTTGAAATTCATCGTAATCTTGAATATAACTTGAGGGAGGGCGAGGGCTAAAGCGTAAACTTCGAATATCGTCTGTAATCTCTTTTTCACCCATCCAATAAGTAATAACTGGCGCTAACCCTGAAGTTTGCGTAGCCTGTACCCTGATGTCATGTGTTTTCATTTTATAATAGACATTTCCTTGCTCGTCTTCATATTGCTTTACAATATCGCTTACTGCCATCAACAAACACCTCTTTCTCCCAAATAATCCGACTTTTAAGTTATGATAATATTTATTATAATGGATTAAGGTAGAAAAGTATTGCTGAAACGAGCAGAATTGGTTAGGGGATTTTTTTGTAAAAATTTAGAAAAAGTATATTGGTATATAGTATAATGTTAAGAAATACATTTTATGGTTATTATTTTTTGGAAAGTAATTTTTCTACTAAAAGTAGAGTTAGTCGGAATAAAAATTAATCTCGCTTATGATGAATATTTTTGTGAAAAGTAATAGAAAGAAGGGATAGTTTTGGCATTTTCAACCTTAATGGCGTTTTTAGGGGCGGCAATTATTTTAACTATAATGCCAGGTCCAGATAATTTATTTGTTCTTGCACAAAGCATTGCACAGGATAAAAAGGCTGGTATAGCAACATCACTTGGCTTATGTACAGGTTTGCTCGTTCATATAGGAGCGGCGGTTCTCGGTATCTCGGCTATTATTTATCAATCAACAGTTATTTTTTCTATTGTTAAGTTTGCAGGAGCGGCGTATTTATTGTATTTAGCATGGCAGTCGTTTCGTGCGAAAGGTGATCCGTTCACAATGGAACAGCAAAATGTACAAGCCTATGTGACTTTATATCGGAAAGGTATTTTAATGAATATTTTAAATCCAAAAATTTCTTTATTTTTCTTAGCACTATTGCCACAGTTTGTAAATCCTTCTAATGGCCATGTAGGTTTACAGATGCTAGTTTTGGGTATTGTATTTTTAGTACAAGCGCTTATTCTGTTTTCATTATTTAGTATTTTTGCCGGTAAAGTAAGAAAAGTAATTATTGGGAAGCCTGCAATTGCTAAACGATTAAATATGATTCAAGGTGTACTTTTCACTTTTATTGGAATACAAATAGCGCTAAGTAAACAGTAAAATGGGGGATTTTTATGGCAATTTTACATATAACGTTTAGCTTATCTACGCAAGGCTCAATTAAACATGCAATACGACAACATCATTTACAAAGAGAGGAGTCAGTGCTTAGTGTCAATGAGATTTTCTCGATTGGTCCGCTAAGCAGCTCAGAAGAACGAAAAAGCTGGTTAAGAGCCAATATCTTTAGGGACAGTGAAGAACGTGAATTGAACGAGGATCTTTATAAAGAATGGAAGAAAAAAATTGCAGGTTTACCGTGCGATGTTGATGTCTGGGTATGGTACAGCCAAAGTACTCATGAAGAGATTGGGTTACGTTATGTCATGAGCAAGTTGATCAATAAATGTAGTATGGTATATGGGATTGATGCCACAGATGGCCTGAAACGTGTACAACCAAATATGATGATTCGTCAAACAGGTGAGATCTCACCAGACTTGCTTATGAAACTACGTTCGGAGGCAAAGCGTTTTTCTATTGATGAGTGTCAACAATTTGCTAATGAATGGGAGGCGCTAAAACAAAACCCTAGTACATTGCGAGTTTGGCAAGATGGAATTGTCCATGTAGCGGAAGATGCATTGGATCCTATTATTATAGAATGTGCCGAAAGAGCTCATGCAGAACTAAATGAGGAATGGCTTAAACCGATGCGTATCATCGGTGAAGCAATTGGTTCAATTGATGAGTATTTAGGTGAAGAGTTTGTGGAAAAACGACTAATGACACTTGCAAAGCAGGGACTTTTTGAGGTTGATGGAGATACAACAGATATGTATTCGTATCAAGTAAAATATGTAGGGGAAAAATAATAAAACTGCTTCCAGTAACCACCTTTCATTTAAAGAAGGTGGTTTTTTGTAGTTCAAGAAACTTGGAAATTCATCTAAAGGACTAACTTTTCCACAATTGAATATAAAGAAAAGCGAGTAACAATTGTTATATAAGGATATAGGAGTAGAGGATAATTAGTCTATTATAGAGGCTGGTTATCCTCTTTACTAGCGTCTTTAATAAGCTTTGTTGCTTTTCTTGCATCTGTTACCCCTACTTGTATGTCTTTGTGAATGTCTTTGTATTTATCAGGAACTTTTATATACTCCATATTGTCTAAAATCTTATCCATCTTGTTTGCTGTTTTTAAAATATCTTTTTCTTTTTCTTTGTCTTCCATAGCTTTCATCGAGTTTACTATGAATAAATCCTTCATGTATTGAAACTCTACTAATTGTTCACAAATATAATAGGGATACTGTTTCTCTGATATTACTGTTTTCATTGTTGATTTGCTTAACTGCTCAGTCTTAGGAGTAGACTCTTTATTTTCTACCGCACAACCTACTAATAATAGAATAGGTATTGCTAATGATACGAGTTTCGTTGCTTTCATTATATATCCTCCTTTTAGAAATTATTGTAATTAATTAACATATTGTACCACAACGTAAATTATAAATAATAGATATATAAAATTCCTATCATTTGAAAGAAGTGATTTGTCATAAATATTGGATGTATATTCCATACATGTCAGGTTTACATAACGCATCATTATCGGTAGCAAGAAAAAATTCTTTAATGAATGGAAAGTTCCTTCTTCAACTAAACTGCCTCGTTAGCTCAACAAGAAAAAAGATGCTGCCGCAGCAACACCTTGTCTAACTCTTGCACCCCGTTACATTCGTGGCTTTTTGTTGTATTTCCAAACTTTCATTTGGGAACGTTATTTGTATATTGAATTAATAATATCGTACATTTTTTACATACATAATTACTAGGTTTAGCTATTTAACATATTGAATATACCCTAGCATATCAGCAACAATGAAAGTAGCTATTATGCCCAATAATAGACTTAAAAGTAATCTAAACTTTTGCCATGTAAAATAAGGTGTATCAATATCGCTATGGTTATCATTCGTCCGTTCTAACAAATACCACATAGAAGGTAGAATGATGAAGGATACGATTAGTTGTTTCCATATGGGTAAATGTAATGGTAAATCTGGTCCTTCTTCTATAAAAAGAAGAATTGTAGCAATAATCATACCCATAGCATACTTTTCAAGATATTTCTTCATGTAATACCACATTTCATTTAAAAGTCATTTAGATATTATACCAAAAAACAAGCGGACTAATTATAAACATTTTAGCCTTCTGATTCCCTCAAACCTTCAGAAAATTACCAAAGCGTCGTTTGGTAATCTTTCGTAAAAAGTTGTTATTCAACAATCTGGCCCGATTGTTGAACAATAAGTTAAACAACACTCTTCAACTAAACTGCCCTATTAGTTGAGTAAGACAAGACAAAACAAAACAACAATCGTTACGAACAGAATCATAAAAATAGACCAAACATATTTTATATATAAAATATGTTTGGTCTATTTATTTACATACGTTTGAAGGTTGTCACCCTAAGATAATGGTCGTTACTCACTTTAATGCTTTACCCATTCTATATGAATGAAAGATTACTTCTCATCGTAAAAATCGAATACAAATTGCTGAAATTGTCGTGCTGATGGTGGAAGGTATCGATTTTCAATCCAAGCCATACCTATGGTCCGTTCACAAACCATATCCTCAACACGAATTTTCGCCAATTTATTTGGATTCAAGTCTTCATCAACAGGTAGCAACGACACGCCAAGCCCAGCACTTACAAAACCAGCAACTGTAGATACTTCATCACCTTCAAACGTAATTTTCGGCTTGATACCTGCAGCATTTAATAATTTATCAGCTGTGCGACGTAATGCGTAACCCTTTTTCAACAGAACAAAATTTTCATTTTCAAGTTCCTTCATTTTGATGCTTTTACGGTTCGCGAGGGGATGGTCAATCGGCACCATAATAAAAAGCTCGTCTCGCCATAGCTCTTTCCAACAAACAGGTGGCTCTGTGTCAATCGCTGCGAGTAAGCAAAGATCTAACTCTCCCGCAAGTAATTGCTTCAACTGGGAGTGTGAGTAATTTTGTGTAAAGTGAAAGCGAATATGCGGATGGTTCTGACGGAAGGAACGGATCAAGTCGGGTACAATGCTAGTCCCTAGAGTATGTAAAAATCCGAGTGATACATCTCCTAGCTCTGGGTTATTCAGCTCCTGTAATTCAATAACTGCTTTTTCGTACTCCTTACGCATGCGTTGGACACGATACAAAAAAAGCTCGCCATATCGGTTGAGCATAATCGAGCGTCCTTGACGGTCGAACAAGGGTACTCCTAATTCCTCTTCAAGCTTTGAAATAGAGCGACTTAATGCTGGCTGAGAAATCGCTAATGCTTCAGCTGCACGAGTCATATGCTCAAGTTTAGCTACCGTTACGAAATACTCCAATTGCTGCCACTCCATTTTTTCACCTCTATTCTCGTTATTTTCGAGTTAACTGCATTATAACGGTAAAAGAGTAGGAAGTATAGGCGCCAAAAAAATTTAAAAAGATGGAGTACTTAAAAAGAGAAATGAGAAATGAAAGTAGCTGAAAGTGTGATAGTACAGCCGTTAACCTCACATCATTAATGCATGAAACACATTAATATGATAAAAACTATAAATTGTACATTATGAATAAAGGGTGTTAAGATAGACACATAAATTACACAATTACAAATTTCCGTGAAGGGGATATTATAAAATGAATTTTTCTAAGCCACAACCTCTAACAATTGAGGGAGGCAAAAAAGCCGTACTATTACTGCATGGATTCACAGGTAGCACAAAAGATGTGAAAAAGCTAGGAGAATTTTTATCAAAACGTGGTTATACGGTTCATGCACCGATTTATAGTGGGCATGGTGTAGAACCAGAAGCATTACTTGAAACAAAACCAGAAGACTGGTGGAATGATGTTGTGGAAGGTTATAACTTCCTAAAAAGTAAAGGCTATGAAGAAATCGCGGTAGTAGGAATTTCGCTTGGCGGCGTATTTTCGTTAAAAGTAGCAGAGACATTTCCTGTGAAAGCATGTGTTGCCATGTGTGCACCAATCACACGCGATAACTCAAAAGGCTTATTTACACGTTTATATCATTACGCTCGTTTATATAAACATTTTGAAAATAAATCAAAAGATCAAATTATTTCAGAATTACATGAATTACGTATTACACCTAAGGATTCATTAGATGGTGTGACACGTTTAACGACCGAAACACGTGATGATTTATCTACAATCAAAGCACCTACATTAGTATTACAAGGTTCATTAGATGATGAACTTTATCAAGAAAGTGCACCATTCATTTTAAATACCGTGGAAACAGACGATAAAGAGATTATTTGGTATGAAAATTCTGGTCATATTATTACTTTAGATAAAGAGCGCGAAAAAGTGTATGAGGACGTATATAAGTTTTTAGATCATATAGAGTGGTCAGTAGCAAACTAAGGGCTGTCAGCAGACAGCTCTTTTAGTTTTGTCTATTTACAGCTAGGAACTGTACAATTTATTTTTTAAAAAGAAAAAACAACTATTGTTTTACAAATAAATGCTATGTTAATATAGTGGAATTATAGTGATAAATCTCTTCATTTAAATTGTTCGCAATAGTTAAATACATCTAAGGAGTTCATCAAAATGCAACAGAAAATACCTTTTTCAACATATGCAGTCATCGGTACGATGCTTTTCGGACTGTATTTTGGAGCGGGGAATCTTATTTTTCCAATTCAGCTTGGACAATTAGCGGGGACCAATTTTTGGTTTGGCCTAATTGGATTTTTAGTAACAGCTATCGGTTTACCGTTTCTAGGTATTTTAGCTATTGGTCTATCAGGTAGTAACGGTTTACGTGACTTAGCGAGCCGTGTTCACCCATTATTCGGTGTCATCTTTTCATTAGCACTCTATTTAACGATCGGTCCTTTCTTTGCGATTCCTCGTACAGCGACAGTTCCTTTTGTAGTTGGCTTTGAACCATATATACAAGCTGAACATACAACACTATTACTCGCTTTATTTAGCTTTGTATTTTTTGCCATCGTTTATTATTTCTCATTGAATCCAGCGAAAATTATGGATTATATCGGAAAATATTTAACACCAGCATTTCTAATTGTGTTATTTATTTTAATTATTATTAGTATTGTAAAACCGATGGGGCATTTCCAACCGCCAATGGGAGATTATATTGATTCAGCATTTATGACAGGCTTTAAAGAAGGCTATAACACAATGGATGCATTAGCTTCATTAGCCTTTGGTATTGTTGTCATTAATGCAATTAAAAGCGCAGGAATAACAGACAGAAAAGAAATTGCTAAAGCAACGTGGAAATCGGGTATTTTTGCCATGGCATTAATGATGTTAATATACGGTTTAATTACGTATATGGGGGCATCAAGTATTGGAGCTGTTGGTACATTTGACAACGGTGGTTTAATATTTGCCGCAGTGGCAGATCATTATTTCGGATCATTCGGGGCTATTTTATTAGCAGTGATTATTGTCCTTGCTTGTTTAAAGACAAGTATTGGTTTAATCACATCTTGTAGTGAGTTTTTCCATGAGGTATTTCCGAAAATTAGCTACAAATGGTTTGTATTCATCTTGTGCGTTATGTCATTTACAATTGCCAACTTCGGATTAACGAATATTATTAAGTTTGCCATTCCAGTGTTGATGTTCCTATATCCGATAGCAATTGTCTTAATTGTACTCGCATTATGCTCATCACTATTTAAAAATAAGCAACCGGTATATGCGGTTACTATGATTTTCACAATTTTTATTAGTGTCATTGATGGCTATAAAGCATTAGTAGTTAGCATTCCGTCAGCGAAGCTAAGTATTTTTGATGCAATTGAGAAAGCTTATTCGAACCTTTTACCATTTTACGACATAGGATTAGGCTGGATATTACCAGCGTTAATTGGGGCATTTATTGGATGCTTATTCCCAACAAGAAAGCAAAAAAATGAATTTTAAATGATAGAAAGCACGCACAATGAATTTTACATGTGCGTGCTTTCTCTTATGTTGAATCTTAGTAAGCTGTCCAGCCACCATCAACAGCGATTACTTGTCCGTTGACAAAGCTTGATTCATCTGAGCCTAGGAAAATAGCAAGCTGAGCGATTTCCTCAGGTTGTCCAGCTCGTGGGTTAATGGCCATACCTAGTGATTGGCGTGCTGCACCTGTTTGGCTCACGTTTGTCATGGAAGAAGCAATGTTTGTAATAACTGCACCTGGAGCGATGCCATTGCAGCGAATATTTTTATCTGCATACATAAATGCTGTGTTTTTTGTTAGCCCAACAACGGCATGCTTAGAAGCAGTGTAAGCAGCTCCAGCACGAGCACCATAGAGACCGCCAGCCGAAATATTATTGACAAATACACCATGTCCTTGAGCAAGGAAAATCTCTGTCGCCATACGCATTGAACGCATAACAGCAGTTGTATTTACTGCGAATACTTTATCCCAACGTTCATCAGAAACTTCACCAATTGGCTCCATTCCATCCATAATACCAGCATTATTCACTAAAATATCTAATGTGCCAAAAGCATTTTTTGTTTCATCAAATAAGCGTTGTAAATCTTCTGTTGATGCAACATTTGTTTGAATGGCGAATGCAGAGCCACCTGCTGCTTTGATACCTTCAACAACAGCTTGTGCACCTTCTATATTTAAATCAGAAACTAGGACTTTTGCTCCCTCTTTTGCATAACCTTCTGCAATTGCTTTACCCATACCTGACGCGGCACCTGTTACGATTGCTACTTTACCTTCTAATCTCATCACAAAAACCTCCTATAATGTATGTTCTTTCACCAGAGTTTGTTCAGGTGATTTCTTGGATATATAATGTTAGATATTGAACATGTGTTCATTAAAATAATATAATAGTTTTGTAAGCGATTTCAATATGCAAAAAGCTCAGAACTGTTCAGTAATCAACACATATAAAAAAATCTGTTCAATAAGGAGAAAAAAATTTGAGTGCTAACGATTTAAGAGTTATCAAAACGAAGCAAGCATTACACAATGCTTTACTAACGTTATTAAGTGAGAAGCCTTTAGAAAATATAACAATCGCAGAAATTTGTCGGGTGGCAAAGGTGAATAGAGGTACCTTTTATTTGCACTATGAGCAAAAGGAAGGGCTATTTGAGGAATACTTTCAGGAAATTATGGAGGATTTGAATAATTCATATGAGGAACCGTACCGCGCAGTAACAACAATGGATAAAAACCAAATAGATCCAAATACTATTCGTATTTTTCATCATATTGAGCGCTTTAAAATGTTCTATCGCATTGTTTTTTCTAAAAATGTGCCTTTGACCTACTATTACATGTTATTTGATGGAATTTTCTCTCTGCTAAAAAGGGATATCACAATCCATAAAGAAATACATGATGAGATATCCATTGAATATTATAGTGCGTATCAAGCAAATGCAATCATAGGCCTAATCATTCAATGGTATCGCCAAGATTTTGAGGACAGTGTAAGTACCTTAAATAAACAACTTGCTGCTATTTTGCGGATTGGTGAAAAGTGATGAATTAAGAGTCGGTTAGAAGCGTGGAACAAAGTAGGCGTTTCCCTCGTTCTGCCGAAAAGCACACTATAATTTAATAGGACACTAAATGATTAACATATTGTAGTTCAACAATATCAGCGGTGTACTAACTCAAAATTAGTACATCGCTTTTTTAACAATATTATTGAACAGTAGCGGGGGAAAATTGCTCACTTTTGCTTTTTACTTTTGATCTTTTTAAAGCTATGACGATAGTAGAAATGGCCAATGTTACAGCAATCAATAACTGCTTAGATATTCGGGTATCCAGGAAAATCACTCGAAGTGAATCAAAACAACCTAATAGTACTACACTAAATTTGTTAATAACTTTTTATGGAAAAAATAGCATTGACAACTATATCGTCAGCTGATATATTCTAAATGTATCGGCTGACGATATATTGTTAGGCGATATAAAAGGGGGGGTCGTATGACGCAAGAGCATCCGCCTTTAACAGAGGGCGTTTATTATATTTTATTAGCGTTATTTGATGCCAGGCATGGTTACGGCATCATGCAACTGGTAGAGGAAATGAGTAATGGTCGGGTTCGACTTGGAGCGGGTACGATTTATGGAGCAATCAAAACATTACTCGAACGAGGATGGATTGAAGCGCTAGGTGGTGACGGGCGAAAAAAGGAATACATCATTACTGATAGTGGAAAAAAAGTAATTGAATACGAAATTTTGAGATTAAGGGAACTTTTTGACAATGGCATCCGTATAACAAAGGATGATGGAACAAATGGATAATATCGATTGGTCGTCAACCCTTATCAAATTGAAATATGGGTTAACAATATGGTAAGCAAAAGATGGATATTCAAAATTATTTTCTGGGAAATTGGAAGAATATGATAATTAAAAAGAAGAATGCATTTAAAGTTACATATTTAACCAGGAGTTCACATCGATTTTATAAGATTTAGATGGGAGGTGGAATTTTATGAAAAAAAGAGTGTATCGTTTTTTTCTTGATTATGAACAAGAGGAAGCATGGGTTAATAATATGGCGGAACAAGGTTGGCATCTAAAGCGTACAATGTTGGGTTACTTTATTTTTGAAAAAGGAGAACCTGGACAATATATTTATCGCAATGAACTAGTCAAAAATAAAAATCAAGATTACTTTGAATTTTTAGAGACGATGGATATTGAGTTTATTTCAAAGTTTGGAGGATGGGCTTATTACCGCAAACAGAAATCAAAAGGTCCATTTGAATTATTTTCAGATAGTTCTTCGAAAATACAGTATTTAAAATCAATAAGTCGTCTTTTTATATCAATTACATTTCTTAATCTATTATTTGGATTTATCAATCTTAATATTGGACTTGGTGAATCAACAGAAAGTTTTTTAAACACGGGAATTTCGTTGTTAAATTTTGTAGTCGTAATGATCATGTGTATACAGATTTATAAAGTTGAGAGACGTAAAATAGGACTACAACGCGAATTACATATATTTGAAGGGTAAGGAGGAAAAAAGATGACATTACAATTAGAGCGTGTCACAAAGAAATACAAAGATTTCACAGCAGTCGATAATCTAAACTTTAAAATCGAAAAAGGGGAGATTTTTGGGCTGATTGGACAAAACGGAGCTGGTAAAACAACGACGTTCCGAATGATTTTAGATTTACAGGAGACAACGGCTGGTACGATTACATGGGATGGCAAACCCGTTAATGCCATTAACCGTGATGTACTTGGCTATTTACCGGAGGAACGAGGCATTTTTCCGACGATGAAGGTGGAAGATCAACTTTACTTTTTTGGCGAGCTACGTGGCATGAAGAAGTCGGAGTTAAAGAAGGAGATTGACTATTGGATTAGCCGATTTGAGCTCGAAGATAGACGGAAAGATAAGGCTGAAACTTTATCAAAAGGGAATCAACAAAAAGTACAACTGATTGCTAGTTTTATTCATAAACCACAGTTCTTAATACTAGACGAACCATTCAGTGGACTGGATCCTGTGAATAAAGATTTACTGAAAGATGCAATATTACATTTAAAAGAACAGGGCACAACGATTTTGTTCTCTAGTCACCAGATGGATAATGTAGAGGAGCTATGCGATCATCTTTGTCTATTAAAACGTGGAGTCTCTCTATTTTCAGGTAGTTTACTAGATTTAAAGAAACAGTACGGAAAAACTAGATTAGCAGTACGTACAGAGTGGTCGACAACTCAATTGTTGGCACTTGAAGGAGTCAAAGATGTTCGAGTGGAGAAAGAGCAAACTGTGCTCACTCTGGAGGATGAGAGCTATGCACAAAGTATTTTCGAGAAGCTTTCCAATGGTAAATATATAGAAAAATTCAGCTTAGATTATTTATCGTTAGATGAGATCTTTAAAGATAAGGTAGGTGGCAACGTTGTCGAAGTTTAATTTGTTAATGAAACAGCTTTACACATCAAAAATAAAATCAAAATCGTTTGTTGTAATGACAGTCATTTATATACTTGGGATGTCCGTTGCAGTTTTCTGGTCAGATATTAAAGAGCTTTTTACAGGTGATGATCAAGCGCAACAAATTGCAATCGTCAATGAAACAACAGCTGATTTAAGTGGTCTCTTTGTATCGAATAGCGATATGGAATTTATACAAAATAAATCGAATATATCGGAGCTAGAGAAAAAGGTCAAAGACGAAAAGCTAGATGCAATCGTTAAAATAACAGATCAAAATGGACAGCTACATGCTGAAATTGCCACTTTCACTCCGTTGAAATTAAATGATCAAGGTGCGATAAATTCGATATTGCAACTTGCTGGCCAAAATTATGCTGTACAACAGTTATCATTAACACCAGACCAAGCAGCTCTAATTATGGATGCCAAAACGATTATTACTGATAAAAATTTAAATACAGAGTCTGCAGGTGGTAAAAGCGAAGAAGAAAAGCAATCAGGACAATTTGTATCTTATGCAGTAGGTATTTTAATTTATTTCTTTATTTCTACATTCCTATCTATGATTACAACGGAAATTGCTACTGAAAAAGGTTCACGTGCAATGGAAATGCTGCTAGTAAGCGTTAAACCAGCTACTCATTTTAAAGCAAAAATTGCTGGTGTATTATTACTTGCATTAACACAGATGGGTATTATTATAGTTGTCTTCCTAATCTATGCGAAATTTGCGAAGAACGGTGTTATTTGGGATATGGCAGCTAGTATCGTTAGTGAATTATCGATTGGTTATGTCATATATGCTGTGCTATTCTTACTATTAACAATTATTCTTTATTTAATTGTTGGGGCATTATTCGGTTCTTTAGTGTCTAAAGTTGAAGAAGCAGGTCAAGTATTAATGCCAGCCATGATGATTACATTAATTGGTTTCTATGTCATGTTATCGGGAATGGGGAATCCGGATACTCTTATCATCAAGGTATTCTCTTATATTCCATTTACGTCTGGAATGATCATGCCGATGCGTATCGGGGCTACTGATATAGGCGTTACGGTACCACTTTTATCGTTAGGTATTTTAATCGCAACAATTATTGTGGCTTACTTATTCAGCATATCATTCTATAAACGCAGTGTGCTAACTTATAGTACAGGTGGCGTTATTCAAAAAATTAAGACCGTACTAAAAGTGACAACATGATGGTGAAAGCAGCTACATTAAAAGTAGCTGCTTTTTTAGTGCGAATATGTAAATACTAGAAAACAATGTAAAGTATTTCGTAGATTCAGTCGAATTTCCGAATGAAACAAGCTATAATTTACAGTAGAGAGCGAAGTTTTATTTTCTCAAGCATGGATTGAAGCTTTATTAAAAAAATCACCTATTTAAAGCCTTGCCACATAAGAAAGTCAACTAGAGTATCTCGAGGGTTACCTACATTTAGTGACTCTTATTTTGCAGATGCTTGACTAAAATGAAACTTTTTTAGCTTGGAATCGTATGTAAGTAAAAGAGATAAATCGCAGGGGGTAAAACTTTATGTCTGAATTTGACAACGACCTAATGAAATCAAAGGATCCATTCGCATCAGAAAATCCATTATTACAACCTAATCCATTATTACAGGCGGAGCCAGCACAAAAACCAGTGCTTGTTTCCGAGCAAGAGCTATCACAAATTGCTCAAAATCAACTTGCGCTCAAGCAAGATCCTGAGGTTCATGCATTAGCACAAAAAATTGATGTGAAAGATCAAATTGCTATGCTAGAACTTGGAAAAGAAACAGCGAATGGTATTTCTACCTTTTCAGATAAAATGCTAGCAACGATGAAAACAAGTAAACTTGAGGAATCTAGTGTATTATTAAATAATTTAAATAGAATTATGGATAAATTTGATCCTCAAGATTTTGCGGAAGAACAAAAAGGTGGCTTCCTTACGAAACTATTCAGTAAAGGTAAGGAACAATTAGAAAAGTTTCTATCCAAATATGACAGCATGAATAAAGAAGTTGACGTTATTTTCCGTGAGGTTCAAAAATACGAAGGTGAAATGAAGCGAAATACTATCGATCTTGAGAACTTATATGATCAAAACTTAAACTATTTCCAAACGCTTAGTAAATTTATAGCAGCAATTGAAGTGAAAACGGATGAAGTGCGTTCATCATTACCATCACTTGAACAAAAAGCACAAACTGGCGATCAATTAGCAGCAATGGAATATGAAACGATGGTACGTGCCGTTGATTTACTAGAACAACGTCGTTATGATTTAGAAATGGCACAACAAGTATCATTCCAGTCTGCTCCACAAATTCGATTAATGCAGCAAGGTAATAACCATTTAATTGCTAAAATTAACTCTGCATTTGTGACGACAATTCCAATATTCAAGCAAGGGCTTATTCATGCGGTAACGTTAAAGCGCCAAAAACTAATTTCTGATTCAATGAGTGAATTAGACCGTCGTACTAATGAAATGCTTGTCAAAAATGCAGAAAATATTAGTAAAAATAGCGTTAATATCGCACGTGCGGCTGGTAGCCCGAGCATTAAAATCGAAACAATTGAAACAACATGGCAAACAATTATGTCTGGTATTCAAGAAACGAAGCAAATTCAAGCAGAAACAGCAAGAAATCGTGAGGAAGGCCGTAAACGTATTGAACGTTTACAACTAGAATATGAAAAACTGAAAAAAATGTAAATGTGAAGCTTCTTGCAATCTTATTTTGCAAGAAGTTTTTTTATTTTTTGACAAAATTGGAATTCCTCATTATGATAAGGTAAATGAGAATGATTATCAGAGAGAAGGAAGCGGAAAGATGCTACACACTGAAATTCGATTATATAAAACAATCAATCATGGAGAAAAAGATGATGAGCAAAATGAATCCAATTTTATTATCCTGTGAGTCTTTAAATGATGGAGCACTTGCGATTAATACGACAGAAAAACTAATGCTCGTATTAAAAAGTCGCTACCATGAATTAACCCATATAGAAGAACTGTTCAATGCCTTGCATAAAGATTTAGATGAAAAGCACAAAATCCTAGAGCAAGAGAGGAAAATTTTAAAGAAACAAAACTTAGAGCTTGTGGAAGACATGCAAAAAATAAAGAAGCAAAACGCCGTCTTACAAAGAAAGTTAACAGAATATAATTGCGTCGTAGAAGAGCTCAAGGAGATTCGCCGACAAAATACAGAGCTACTAATTGAATTAAGTAAATATACTGCTCTGTCAAAGGAATCCTTGTCAGGTCCTTTAAAATGTATGATTCGCGATATGCGAGAGCAAGGTGTCGGTATTAAAGAGATTCATATTCGCATTAAACGTCAAATTAACCCTGATATTAGTTATAGTACGGTGCGCAAATATATTTCTGAGCTTGAATCTGAAATGAAAAAGTAACAATATTCATGACAATTTATTAAAATATGGGCATTTACAGTTTCCACTCAAAGTCCTATAATAAATCTATTCTTTAAATGGTAATATTACGCAAAGTCTTATAGATTCATATGGAGTAGGAGAGTTAGAGGCAATGTCAAATGAGAAAAAAGGGGTTATGGCGGCATTTTTAGCTTATGCTCTTTGGGGTGCATTTCCGCTTTATTGGAAATTACTTGAGCATGTGCAGAGTATGGAAATTTTATTATCGCGCGTCATTTGGTCCTTTGTCTTTACAGTACTAGCAGTAATAGTATTAGGAATGCGCAAGGAACTTCTCGCAGACTTAAAATATTTGTGGTCACATCAAAAGCATTTTTGGCAGCTTGTTGGGGCTTCATTAGTTATCTCGATGAACTGGTTTTTATATATATGGGCAGTTACGCATAATCACTTAATTGAAACGAGCTTAGGCTATTATATTAACCCATTACTATCAGTGATTTTTGGGGTTGTATTCTTTAAAGAAGCACTTACTCGTGCGCAATGGGCGGCTACAGGAATTGCTTTTATTGCTGTCATTATTTTAACGATTAATTATGGATCAATTCCATGGGTAGCACTTCTTATTGCTTTATCCTTCGCTATTTACGGTGTTCTGAAAAAGAAAATTAAGCTTGACGCGACAAGAGGTCTAGCCATTGAAACGTTATTTATTTTGCCGTTTGCATTAGGGTACTATATTTACCTTTTTACAACGAATCAAGCCTCATTTTTACATGTAGATGTGAAGACAGACACGCTCATGATTTTAAGTGGTATCGTGACAGCAATACCGTTAATTTTATTTGCGAAAGGTGCACAAAATATTCCACTCTATTTATTAGGCTTTATTCAATACGTATCGCCAACAATAGTGTTAGTGTTAGGGATTGTGCTTTATAAGGAGCCATTTAGTCAAATTGAGCTATTAGCATTTAGCATTATTTGGGCAGCGTTACTACTGTTTTCAGGATCGAAAATTATTGAAACGAGAAGGGCTCATCATAAATCTGCAAAAATAAATACATGAATGTAAGTAGTACAAACCATGTCTTTGGTTTGTACTACTTTTTTGTGTTTTTAGAAAAGTCCCTGCAATGTGAGGGGGAGGCAAAGAGCTTTTTGCCTTTTCAATGTTTCTTTAGAAATGGGCTAGTATCCTAGCATTTCACACGTATAGAAACTATTAATTGAGGTTACTAACAATGAAGAAAGGTCGAACAGACCCTGATGAATGGCTTTTTTCACCACTATAACAATCAATTTTAAAAAGTAATGATTATGATTATTGGCAAACTAAACACGTTAAGAAATGGCAAAAGTACCTTGCCTATCGCTTAAATTTAGTGAAATGAGATAATAACAGGAAAACGGTCCTAAAGGAGCTTCCTTCTTTGGGACTGTTTTTCTTTTTGAAATTGCTGTTTTGTTGCTATTAAACATTAACGGGGCAGAAGAGTTTAATAAGGAATGCTATAATAGTTAATTTCAAGACGATTTTAAGGAGTTAAAGTTTTATGATTATAAAAATTGATTTTGGTGACGATTTTATTCAATACATTTCTTGTTCAACAAAAGTAGGTAGGAAGATGAACAATATTCAGGAGGACTTTCTAAATTGGGTTTTTGACGAAGAAAAGAATACAAAATATTGGGCTTTAGAAAATGGGGAAAGAATTCACCCTAATTATGATGCAAATGCACTTGTTGAATGGTTAAACAATGTAAGATTTAAGCAAGGAATAGCGAAAGCTAAATTAATCACGAATCCTCCATTATGTGTTAAAAAGAAATTATATTTTTAGAGTGTTTCTTTAATGTTCAAATCATTAAAATAACAGGTCTTTACTTCAATATGGTCCCTACTTTTCACCAATCCCTAAATCTTTTATAGAAACGAGGCAAAATGTAAAAGCAAAAAACTGCATCCATTTGGATGCAGTCTTATTTTTTTCTTAACAGTGTATCCCCAAGAGGGATTCCAATCACAACAACCAAAACCGTTAGAATTAGCAGGGCTTGAAAAATAAAATACGCAACTTGATCGAACATCGTATCTCTCCTTCTTTTTTTTAATTCCTACCTTGTCCTGTAATTATCCAACTCCATTTGAAGAGTCAAATAAAACTTAATAAAGCACAAAATCATCTGTGTTTTTATAATATAGTTTACTTCAGTCTAACGTATGTATGCGTCTTTCTTTTTATATTTTGTGATCTGCAACAATGGAACGATTTCAAGATGTTGGTACGTATTATTTGGATAGTTACCTACTATTGGTATCGTTGGCTTGAGTTACATAAGAACTTAGCATTTGAAAATCGTAGAGCAAATCCTTATTTAGTTTGTATAAAAAATCTAACTATTTCACAGTTGAAGCATTAAGAAAAGATAAAAAAGCATCATTAAAGATGCTTTTTAGTTGGATACAGTGGTTTATTTTTATTTAAATGATGGAACAATTTAGTTGAATAAGAATAAAGATTAATGCGTATTTGACTTAAAATGCGAAACAAAAATGAACCGTACAAGGATGACAATTCATTTAATAGGTGGTATTATTTCACATTTTTCAGAGGGGAAATTACATTGTTATAAAAAAATCTTTCCCATTTAGCTAACAAACCGTTCCCATTTTCACCACGTTGAATTTCAATTTCATGGTTTTTATGAAATTCTGCTATTCGTTTATTATGTTCTGTGTGCAATTGATGGAGAGCTACTTGTTTCATTATTATCCCTCCTTTTGATGAACCATAATTATATATCTTGGGTTGATTATAGCAAAGTATTCTACACGTATTGTAAATTAACTCGGTTTTTTAGTTTTTCTCAAGTTTAAAGTCGTGTCAAACATAAGTACCTTTACTTTTTTACCAGCATATAGTAAGATGATGACAAATTAGATAACAATGATAATTAATGAGAGGTGCTTTTGATGAGTGCGGTAGGTTCTAAATAGGAACAACTTAAAGAAATAAATTTAATGACACCAGGGGATTTATGTCAGTATATCACCCTTTATTTAGTCGTGGATTTATTTCGATACCTATGAAGATACCTACAATACTTTATAAAGCGTGTAATGGTCTGAATGTGCTTCACTTTGATGAGGTCTTTTCATGATGCTTTTTACACATGCCTTGTAATGGTAAAGCTGTGGGTTCTCCCGCAGCTTTTTTTGTCTTTTTTAACTTCTTTCAGTGGGTGTCCAAACACCCGCTGAAAGAAGTTGAAGCCTCCGGGGATGTCGCAAAATCGGTGAGGAGTTCAGTTAGGATGTTAGCCTAAAATCATCGCATCCATGCGATAACGGCTAACTGACCTGCATCGGTAAAAACGTCACGTCCTGTGGAATTACCGAAATGACCGACATCGTGTCGGCCCTCGTCAGGCCTAAGCACAAAGCCGATTCCGGACGCAATTATGCCGAGGCAAATTGATAAACATCATTGCTATCTAATGAGTAGGTGTCTTCATGAATGATTCTAGAAAATCATAGTGAGGAGACAGTAACAATGAATCATACTACTTTTGAGAAGTTACAATACAATGAATTGAAGGATATCGTTAAATCATACTGTGTCAGTGGATTAGGTAAACAGTTATTAGATAAATTAACGCCAAGCCCAAATTTGACAGTTGTTAAAAATCGTTTGAATGAAACGACTGAGGCACGAGCAATTTTAGATGCGGAAGGTCATGTCCCATTTTTAGGGGTATCCAATATTGACAATACCATTCAAAAACTTGAAAAGGGGATCATTCTAGAACCAAGTGAATTAGTTAGCATCTCAGACTTTTTAAGAGGCTGTAGAAAAATTAAAAAATTTATGCTGGAAAAGGAGTTTTTTGCACCCGTACTTGCATCCTATGCTAATTCGATGTCTGAATTTAAAAGTGTGGAAGAGGAAATTAATTTTGCGATTAAAGCAAATCGTGTTGATTCAGCTGCTAGCAGAGAATTGAAGCGTATCCGAAATCATATCGAAACAACAGAGGAAAAAATTAAAGACCGTTTAACAAAATTTTTGAATAGTAGTGCAAATAAAACATATATCCAGGAATTTTTTATAAGTAAGAAGGATGATCGATACACGATTCCTATTAAGGCTTCTTACAAAAATCATGTGCAAGGGACGGTAGTAGAGATTTCATCAAAAGGTGCTACGGTCTTTATGGAGCCAAGTGCTGTCGCTAAATTAAATGTAGAATTGGCCACTTTGAAGGCAGAGGAAGCGGTGGAGGAATATCAGATTTTGGCGACATTATCGGGGCTCCTGATGGAAAATATCCGTGAAATCAACATTAACATGGAGTTAATTAGCCAATATGATATGGTGTTTGCTAAAGCCAAGTTTAGCAAGCATATTGGAGGCGTAGAGCCAAGCTTAAACGATGTTGGCTATATAAAGCTCATCAATTGTAAGCATCCACTGTTAACAGGTGAGGCGGTGCCACTTCATTTCGAAATTGGTAAAGACTATCGTAGCCTAATCATTACAGGGCCGAATGCTGGCGGAAAAACAGTTGTCCTAAAAACCATTGGCTTGTTAACATTGGCTACAATGTCAGGCTTCCATATTGTTGCGGATAAAGGAACTGAAATAGCTATATTCGATCATGTTTTTGTAGACATTGGTGATAATCAAAGTATTGAAAATGCACTTAGTACGTTTTCATCCCATATGAAAAACCTTTCGGATATTATGAGGGCATCCAATAATAATACTCTTTTGCTGTTTGATGAAATAGGGAGCGGTACGGAACCAAATGAAGGAGCAGCGCTGGCCATTTCCATCTTGGAGGAGTTCTATCATATGGGCTGTATTACAGTGGCGACAACGCATTATGGAGAAATTAAGCGTTTCTCTGAAATGCATAGTGATTTTATGAATGCGGCTATGCGTTTTAATAGTGAAACATTAGAACCATTATACAAATTAATGATCGGAACATCTGGAGAGAGTAATGCTCTATGGATTTCAAAGAAAATGAATATACGTGAAACAGTATTACAAAGGGCTAAAGGCTATATTGACAGTAAGGATTATCATTTAAAACGAGTAAGTGATAGTAAAATACGGAAGCCGAAAATTGAAAATGTGAGAACAACAGTAAAGTATGAATTTAAAAAAGGAGATCGAGTAAAGCTGTTAGATCATGATGACGTTGGAATCGTTTATGAAGAAATGGATAATTTCTTTAATGTTGTCGTGTTCTATGGGGGAGAATTCATAAAGGTAAATGTTAAACGCTTAGCATTAGAGCTACCAGCAACAGAATTATACCCAGAAGGATATGATTTAGAGACATTGTTTGTGGACTATAAAGATCGAAAGCTTCAGCATGATATAGAACGCGGTTCGAAAAAAGCCCTTCGCAAGATACAGAAGGAAATTAGAAATAATAAATTGAGCTAAAAAATAGGGATTGCACATATGTCAAAGTGCAATCCCTAAATATTTATTGAACCGAATTTATTTGTGCTTTAATTGAAAAATAAGTTTCTTCAATTTTTTGTTTATAAGGTAGGTCGATTAAATCTTGAGAATCCGTATAGGCCATTTTGGCGATTTCGTAGGCAGTTGTTAATTCACCGAAATGTGCATAGCAAAGCGCTTTATAGGAAAAACACTCATTTAAGCCTAATATGTCAAATGGATGTAAGATGAATGGGGGAACGTTTGTGAAATGTTCAAATGCTTCCTTAGCTTCTTCATATTGACCTAGCAAATACAAGGATTTACCTTTTTCTGAATAGTATAAGTTTTTGTCGAAAATAACCGAGCTATCATTCAAAAGTGTACCAAAACGCTCTATTTCCTCTAGTGCTTGCTGATAATCGTGCTTGTAATTGTTACAATAATGCGCTCTTAATACGAAAATCAAAGCATCCACACTCACTTGTTCGGCAAAAATCCGATACTGCTCAAGCTTCTTCAACATATGCTCTACTTGCTCGAAATCATGGTCAATCATGGCACAAAACGCCCCAATACGATACATATCATCTATATAAGAGTAAAATTGATTTTTATGTGCATCGGTAATGGTCTTATAAATGAGCAGTTTACCTTCCTCATATTCACCAATTGCTAACTGAAAAACGCTAATATAATAAGCCATTTTCACAGTATCTCGCGAATCTAATTGGTAATTTTCCTGTTCAGCCTCTTCTTTCGCCTGCAAAATACAAGAATAAGCCATTTTGTAGTTTCTTTCTTCCGATAATATGCCCAACTCTAATATATAAGTTTCAAACCAATGGCTTAGTAAATTAATTTCTTTAAACATCATGCGTGCCTGTTGAAGCGGTGATACCCATGTCGTTAATCTCGCATGATGTTGTGCTGCTGCATATATATACAGTAAACGCCCAGCCTCATAACTAAGCGAAAGATCTTCTATATAAGGCTTAATCATTTCTACGATTTGCTTCGCATTATCTGTATTATCAAGTTTTAATTCAGCAAATAAAATTTCTACCTGCTCTAAAAGATGACGTATGGAAGAGGGGTTTACTTGTTCAAGCAATTCACTTGCTTTGACGCCTAAACGTTCCGCTATATAATCAAGACTTTCCATCGAAGGCTTGGCCTTATCATTTTCAATTTGGCTTAACATGCCCTTTGTTAGACGATCACCGGCAAGTGCCTCTAATGTTAATTTTTGTTCTTTCCTTAATTTGCGAATTCGTGTGCCTAAAGAGTTCACTGCCTTGCCTCCTTTTTCATTAAAAGTGAGTAATATCATTTTGTTTAATTATATTAAACTTTTGCTTGCTTGAAAAGGGGGAGGTGTGTTATATTTTGTTTAATCAAATTAAACTTTTTAACATAATTAAAAATATGGAGGGGTTTTAGATGAATGAAGCGCAAAAGTATAAAAAGGCGACGTATCATTTATGGACATTTACAGCTAGCAAAATGATCTCGCAGTTAGGGTCTCATGTTTTATCATTTGGGATAGGTTTATATATTTTGGCACTGACAGGGTCAGCGATGAGTTTTGCGACAACGATGATCTGTTCCATTTTACCTCGTGCATTGGTCGCGCCTTTGGCTGGTTATGTAGCTGATAATTATTCAAAGAAACGCACAATTTTAGTAGCGCAAGCAGGTACAATTTTGACCGTTGTTGGGTTACTACTTTATACAGAAATGGTCGGTTTGTCGGTGTATGCTATTTATATTGCAACAGTTTTTAATACAATATGCTCTGCCTTTTCGGGTGTAACATTTTCTTCCTCAATCGCAACACTAGTAGATCCAGAACGCCTACAAAAAGCAATGTCATTTAATCAAATGTCAGTGTCCATCGCAGCAATTGGAGGACCAGTAATCGGTGGAGTGATGTATGGATTTTTCTCCATGGAAGCATTTTTACTTGTACATATGGTGGCCTATGTGATTACGTTTTGCTTAGAAGCCACAATGAATTTTACTCTGTATAGTACAAGGGGAAAAACGGAAGAGAAGGAAAAGTTGTGGGCTGGGCTTTCTAGTGGTTTTCATTATATAAAGCAACAAAGAGTTGTTAAAACCATTATGTGGGTTTCGTTATGGATTAATTTATTTTTCTCAGCCATCGTTGTAGGGGGGACTTACATTATTATTGAATTATTAAAAGTAAAAGCAAATCATTTTGGTTTTATACAAGCTTCAGGCGCAGTTGGTATGCTTATTGCTTCCGTCTATTTCGCAACACGTGCAGAGGTAAAGGCCCCACTACGTTTTTCTAAATTCAGCTTAATACTGTTGGCTAGCAGTTTAGGGTTGGCGGTTGTCCCATTAATAACGAATTTATCGTATTTAACGATGGTTATCTTTTATATTGTAATTTACTTTATTTTCGCTATTTTTGAGATGGGGATTAACATGCCGATTATGGTTTATATGCAAAAGCTAATTTCAGAGGAATACCGCGGACGTGTATTGGGTTTGATGGAAACAATGGCAATGTCAATGATGCCGATCGGTATGGTTGTTTACGGTATCTTGTATGATACATTCCCGGCAACGGTTATTTTACTTGTCACAAGTGCTATTATCGTTATGATAGCACTAGTTATGCTACGAGCATCTGTCTTAAAAGAAGCACATCCAGAGTTTTATGAACAAAAAGGAGTAACTGAGAGTGTAACAAATTAATGTATCGCTTTGCATATAGCATTAGAATAAAACCAGGCATCTCTTCACAATGTGAAGTATGCCTGGTTTAGTTTCATTCAACAAGATTTACTGATCCTCAATCACAATATAAGTAGCTTTCATGGGTCCATGTACACCAACAATAAGAATCATTTCGATATCTGCCGAATTACTTGGTCCTGTTATAAAGTTGATACAGGAGGCAATTTGCTCGCCAGTTCTGACTTTTTCGCTAATTAGGCGGGCTGCTTGGGTCATCCGTGGAACGATGGTACTTTTCGGAATTAAAATAATAGAGTTCTCGGGTAAAAAACTGACGGATCTTCCTTTATCCTTACTACTAAAAAGTACAGCAGTCCCTGATTCTGCTAATGTTATTTCACTAATCGTAATGCCAATATTAGCTTTTTCAGCCTGTCGAATATTTTCCTCTGGCTGCTTCGAATCCCATTCGTACAGCTGAATATTTGCTTGAGGCCATTGCTCGGTCATTAGTGATGATAGGCCAAAGCGCTTAAAACGTTTGTCTTTCCATGTTATTACAGATTGACCTCCATAATTTTCAATTACTTTTTGTAAGTCTGCAGGAAGATTAGCTGTATTTGTAAGGACAATATCCGTATGAATATTTTTGCATTGTTCAACTAAAACCTCTACTAACTCATCTTTTGTCGCTTCTTTTAGGACACGATCTTGAGGTTGATATTGCCATGTCGGTCGCTCCATTTCTGTTTTTGGCACACGCCCAAGCTGTTTTGCAATTTTAGATAAAAATACATCTCTATTTTCAATAGTACCTGCCATCATTCATCGCCTCCTTTTTGGCGGTGTTTAAACCAGTCACGGAAATTATCTTTATTTGGTGCTGGAAAATCTCTTGCTTCCGTCCATGCTTTCAGTGGGCCTGGACCATTTGAGATTTTTTGATCTTTAGTAAAAGGAGCCATTGCTGGTGAAGCCATTTTTGTCGCCATTTTATATAAGGTAGGGGAAGAAGCACCTAAACCAAAGGCCTTCATTAATAGCTTTTCTGATACAGGAGCTTTACCCTCGTTTTCAACAATTACTTGACGATGTCTATGAATAAGCTGATGTAACGGTATTTTAACAGGACAAGCATCCGTGCAGGCGCCACATAATGTAGATGCATATGGTAACTCTTTAAAATCTTCATAGCCACCTAATAATGGCGAAAGAACGACACCTACTGGCCCAGAGTAGATAGAACCATAAGAATGCCCACCAACATGACGATAAACAGGACAAGCATTCACACAGGCTGCACAACGAATACATTGTAAAATAGGCTGGAACTCACTGCCTAAAATATTAGAACGCCCATTATCGACGATGACTAAATGGAATTCCTCTGGTCCATCTGTATCACCCTCGTCTTTGATCCCTGTTAATGTTGTAATATAGCTTGTTAACTTTTGCCCAACTGCACTTCTTGTTAATAAGCTTACTAGCACTTCCATCTCTTCAAATGTAGGAACAATTCTCTCCATCCCCATTACTGTAATTTGCGTTTTGGGCAAGGCTGTCACTAAATCTGCATTCCCTTCATTCGTCACGAGTGTAATCGATCCGCTCTCTGCAATAGCAAAGTTACAGCCTGTAATGCCTATATCTGCTGTTAAATATTCATTCCTTAATTTTTCACGTACATATAAAGCTATTTCCTCAGGCTTTTCACTTTTCGCATAGCCTTGTTTTTCTTTGAAAATATCACGAATCTGTTCCTTATTTTTATGCAAAGCTGGGGCAACGATGTGAGAGGGTGGCTCGTGATCATCTACTTGCAAAATGTATTCTCCAAGATCTGTTTCAATGACTTCACACCCGAGCTCTTCTAAAGCTGCATTTAAATCAATTTCCTCCGTCACCATAGATTTTGATTTCACAATCTTAGCAGCCTTGTTCTTTTTAGCAATACTTTGAATATAGTCCGTCGCTTCTTTTGCTGTTTGCGCAAAGTAAACATGTCCACCTCTTTTTGAGACATTTTCACTTAGCTGATACAAGTAGTAATCTAAATTCGCAAGTACATGCTTACGAATTTCTTCTCCGTGAGAACGCCATTCCTCCCAATGTCCGAGCTCATCAGCTTGTTTTAGCCGACGTGTTTGAAAGCGTTCCTGTGCACTTGACACTGCTCCGCGCATAAAAGTATTTTCTAATTCTTTCGATACTCGATGATTAAAGCGGTCATCACTTGTTTTCATGGACATTTCTTTTACCCCCTCTTAGCGGCAATTTAATACTTCCGCAATATGCATAACTTTAATAGGCTTACCTTGTCGATTAATTCGGCCACCAATATTGATTAAACAGCCAGCATCAGCTCCGATTAAAATGTCTGCCTCTGTTTCTTCAACATTCCGTACTTTCTCATTGACCATTGCTCCCGAAATATTGCCCATTTTTACTGAAAATGTACCGCCAAATCCACAGCATCGATCTTTACCTGGGAGTTCGACATACCGTAAACCTTTGACTTGATTTAATAATTTAAACGGTGCTTCTGTAACACCCAGTAGACGTGTCATATGACAGGAAGTATGATAAGTAGCCTTGCCCTCTAAATGTGCGCCTACATCCTCGACCTTTAATACATCTACTATAAACTCTGTAAATTCATATGTTTTATTTGCCAATGCTTGCGCTTTAGGCTCCCAAACAGGATCTCCCTTAAACACTTCTGGATATTCCTTAAACATATAAGCACAAGAACCAGAAGGGGAGACGACGTATTCGGCATGTTCAAATGCTGTGATCATTTTTCTCATGGCATTTTTAGATTCTTTTACATAGCCACTATTATAGGCTGGCTGTCCACAGCAAATTTGATTTTCAGGGAAGTCTAGATCACAGCCAAGCCTTTCAAGAACTTCGACAACAGCTTTTCCTACATCACCTTGAAACATATCAACTAAACAAGTTGCAAAAAGTGTAACTTTCATATTAATCGCTCCTTTATGTCTCTCTTACCCCTCGACTACTAATCAACAGGTCATCTGATGACTTAATGAGTAAATGTGTTGTGTTTATAATACTACAACTTTTCAGATGAATGAAAGGTGTTTAATTTAAATTTTCTAAAAAATAAAGAACTGCCTATTATAAAAACTAGGCAGCTTCGGTTATTTTTTAGTTTCTGTTGTTTCGAAATATTGCAATAAGACTTCTTCCACATTACTTAAATGTGAAGCCATAGCATGTTTTGCAAGTTCTTCATTTTGCTGTTTTATTGCGAGGAAAATTTGCATATGTTCATCATATAACTTTTCACTTGTTATTTTTTTTGAATACAACCAAATTCGTCGTGTCTCTTTCATCGTTTCAATCATTAAACCTGAAACTTGGTCTAATAAAGTTGCAAGTAGGGGATTTTGGGATGCTGCAGAAATGGCCGCGTGAAATTGAAAATCTGCTTTTTCACCTAGCTCACCATTACCTTGTGCATGTTTCATTTCATCTAAAATTTGCATCATTGACTGTAGGTCTTCGTCTGTTCGGTGAATGGCTGCGCTAGCCGCTGTGCCCACTTCAATAATTTTGCGTACTTCTAACAAATGTGAGATATCTTGCTTATTTGTTAAAATGGCAGTTGATAAGGGGAAATCGTGCTGATTGAATTGATTACTTTTAACAAAAGTACCTGAGCCTTGTTTAATTTCAATAAGCCCCATTGCTTTTAAAGCGGAAAGAGCTTCTCGGATGGCAGATCTACTTACTTGTAATTGTTCTGCGAGTTGTTCTACTGAATCAAGTCGGTCACCAGGCTTTAGTTCGCCACCTCTAATTTTTTCATAGAGGATTTCGGATACTTCCTCATATATTTTTTTCGGTTTAATTTTTCTTAATTCCAAGGACTACACCTCATTTATCTCTATCAATGGTTCTATTGTTTATTATACATGAAGAAAAGAAATTTTCTCACTATTTAACAGTATAGACTTTGTACAGTCTACAATAAAGCTGTGCACCTGCATGAAAGCACTGTACTAGTGCCTTTTGAATAGGCGTAGAATGTTATAACTTGGAATGCGGAAAAATGATAAATTTTGTTGACAGATAATATAAGGGGAGCGCATAATGCAAAAGTATATGAACTACATCACGTTGATGTAATAAGTTTGAATAATAAATTTGTATACTAGTATAATAGAACTTCATAGAACTTCATTTTTTCAACACCTTTTTGCCATGAAACGTTCACAAACAGGAAGGGCGCAATTTACAGTGTTTTTTGGTACGATGGAGGCAGTAACTGTAAGGAGCGAGTGAGAAAATATGGAAACTGATATTAACTTATTTTTAGCTTTAGGTGCAGGTTTTTTAAGCTTTATTTCACCATGTACTCTACCGTTATATCCCGCATTTTTATCATACATAACGGGGATGACATTAGATGAGCTAAAAGCTGAACGAGGTATGATGCAAAAACGTGCTATTTTGCACACCCTCTTCTTTTTACTAGGATTTTCAATTATCTTTATTATGATTGGACTAGGGGCATCGTTGGCGGCAGAGTTCTTCCTTAATTATCAAACATTATTACGTCAGGTTGGTGCCATCTTAATCGTAGTATTTGGTTTAATGATTGTGGGATTACTACAAATTGACTTTTTAATGAAGGATCGAAAATTCCAATTTAAAAACCGCCCATCAGGTTATTTGGGATCAGTATTTATCGGAATAGCCTTTGCGGCTGGTTGGACGCCGTGTACTGGCCCAATTTTAGCATCGATTATTGCATTAGCTAGTGCAAATCCAAGTTCAGGTTTTAGCTATATGTTAGCTTATTTCTTAGGCTTTGCGATTCCGTTCTTCTTGTTATCTTTCTTTATAGCACGTATGACTTGGATTCGTACACACAGCCAAAAAATTGTGAAAATCGGTGGCTATATTATGATTGCCGTTGGTATCGTGTTATTCTTTGATGGATTAACGTATATAACACGCATTTTAGAGCCTATTTTCGGTGGATTTACAGGCTTCTAATCTGCTAAACTAAAGTGGCATACCATACCTTAACGTGGAGGGAGATGAACATGTGCCTACAGTTTTAGTAGTGGATGATACGCTCTTTATGCGTGTTGCAATAAGTAATATGTTTACTGAATGGGGTTATGAGGTAGTCGGTAAGGCAGCAAATGGTAAGGAAGCTGTGGCTATGTATCGTGAGTTACAACCAGATCTTGTAACGATGGATGTAACAATGCCCGTTATGACAGGTATTGCAGCGGTAAAAGAAATCATCCCTGAATTTCCAGATGCAAAAATAATTATGATTACAGCTTTAGGGCAACAAAAGTTAATTGTGGAAGCAATTGAAAGTGGAGCAAAGGATTTTATGACAAAGCCTTTCGAGCCAGAAAGATTAAAAGCCGTAGTTGATCAATTACTTGGACAAAATTGTTAATGACATTAGAGGAGGATTTTTTATGTTTAGCAATATCCCTTCTCACTATTATGTAATAGGTTCGACCATAATGGCCATTTTTATGGGTACCTTTGTCATGGTTATACGTATGCGGGCGTCTAAGAAACCGACAAATGAGAAGAAAATTATCATTCCACCTATAGCGATGTCTACAGGTGCGTTAATGTTTTTATTCGAACAATTTCGAGTGCCACCCATGCAAATTCTTGAAGCGGCAGCAGTCGGCATGGTATTCTCGACAATCTTAATTGCTACTTCTAAATTTGAAGTAAAAGGCCAAGATATTTATTTAAAACGTTCAAAAGCATTCGTTTTTATACTGATAGGACTGTTAGTGTTCCGTGTAGTTGCAAAAGTAATATTAAGTAACTCCATTGACATTGGTGAATTAGCAGGAATGTTTTGGATTCTAGCGTTCGCGATGTTACTTCCTTGGCGAATCGCAATGCTTATTCAGTTTATAAAAATCAAAAAAACAATTCCGCTGAAGAATTATTAATGGAAGAACTACACTAGAGATTTTATCTAGTGTAGTTTTTTTATGCATTTTTGCTGATGGATAGAGTAGATCTAGCGACGGACAGAATCGTCAAAGATATGGATAGAAAGGTGAAAGCTGTGGATAGAATCATCAAAGTGATGGATAGAAAACAGAACGACGGAAAGAAATGCCGAAGTGACGGAAGAAGTCATCCAAGCGATGGAATGAAAGGCGAAAGCGACAGAAAGAAGAGCCAAGGCAACGGATAGACTCCAAGAAAAACTTATAAAAAAGAATATATGGTAATTCTTATCTAAGGGCAGAAAAACGCTGCACAACGTTTCTGTGCAGCGTACCTTCATTCAAATAGATGTTCATATGGAGAAATGTCAATCTGCATTTCATCTAATTTCTTACGTAAAAATTTATGGTCGCGCTTAGGCGTTGCTTGAATATAGCCACGTATAATTAAATCATGGTTAATAGCGGATGCCTTTTCTTCTATTGCAAGTTCTCCAATTTTTCCTGCAATTTTTTCCTTTGCTACTTGTCTAAATAGCTCAGGTACAGGGCTTACAAGTTCATATAGAAGATCTTTCTCAGGTTGTCCCCATAAATGAATCGTTTTATCTAAATAATACTCTTGCCAATCTAAATCAGATTTACCGTCCTGCTTCGGTAATGCCTTTAAAAATTTGCGGAACATGAAAAATCCGCCAATCGCCATAAGGGAAATAAGTACAACTACCCAAAATAAGATAAACCATAAAAACCAACCACTTAACAAATCGTTCACCTCTTTGCCTTCTCTCACTCTATTATAAAAGCTTACATAAAAAAATTCATCCTAAATGTCCCTTTTTTAGCAATAAGTCTGTATATATTGTGTAAGAAAGGGGGTGACCTCCATGGCAAATGTCAATTTCGTAGGTGCTACACTGCGTTTAAAGTATGTCGCTGGACACGATGTCCAAAACGAGCCTATGTTCACAACAAAAACGTACCGCAATTTGAACAGCACGCATACGGCAGACGATTTAGTAGCTGTTGCAAAGGCCATTGCAAGTCTATCTTCACACGCACTAGACAGCATTGTAAAACAAGAAACAACAGATTTATCCTAAGGAGGGAACGCTATGACACAAGTTTTAGAGCTGCAATTTGAAACAGCAGCAGGGAAAACGGCAACATTTGCGATTGATGCACCGAAGCCAAAGGTAACAGCGGAAGAAATTCAAAAGGTCATGCAAACGATCATCGCTAAAGATGTTTTTGAAGGACAAGCTGGCGCTCTAGTTACAATGACTGGGGCTCGTATCGTTGATCGTCAAGTAACAGAATTTAATTTAGAAATCGAATAGCCAAGAAATGGTCTTTGCAGCATGTACTGCAAGGACCATTTTCAGCAATAGTAGTCTTATTCATCTAGGAGCGAAGGAGGGACTAACATGGAACAATGGTTAAACATGATATCGGATATCGGTTTTCCTATTTTAGTGTCGTTTTATTTACTGCACCGAGTAGAAGTGAAATTAGATGCCATTCATGATGCACTTGTTTCGTTAAAGTGAAATCGATTTCACAAAGATGTACGAAAGCTGTCACTTGAGTGTCCTTGTCAATAGTTACATCGTACGATAGGATGAGGATAGTGTAAGTGGGGAGCGTGTTAAAGATGAGAAATAAAATAATTGGGCTTGTTTTACTTTTTGCATTAGCAACTGTGCTGAGTGCGTGTGGAAATTCAAAGTTTAAAGCAGATTATAGTTTGGAATTACCAGATTTTGAACATGTCAATCAACGCGGAGAAAAAGTTTCCTTAGAGGGTTTAAAAGGAAAACCGTGGATAGGTATGTATATTTTCACGAATTGTACTTCAATTTGTCCACCAATGTCTTTTAATATGACGCAAGTTCAAGAGAAGCTGAAGAAAAAAGGTGTGGAAGATTATAATATTGTTGCGTTTTCAGTTGATCCTGACGTTGATAAACCAGAAGTATTAGCTGATTATTTGAAAAAATATAATGTTCCAGATCAATCAAAATGGAATCTACTTACTGGTTATTCACAAAAGTATATCGAGCAGTTCGCTGTAAAATCAACAAAAATAATCGTCAGAAATGATCCTAACAGCGATCAAGTCGTCCATGGGAATCAATTTTTCTTAGTTGATAAAGATGGCGTAATCGTAAAAATGTATTCAGGGTTTGCAGAGAATCCAGAGGATGTCCCTATTGACACGATTGTATCAGATATAGAAACATATATTGATGAAAATTTATAATGGCTCGAAGGAAACCGTCTCAATTAATGAAGAGACGGTTTTTTTGTTTAAATTTAATCTTTTATACTTGTAGCCTCGTTTATAGTGTAGAAGGAGGGAAAGATTTTGTCTGATACAGAATATTTAGAGCAACTAATGGAACTACATACAGAGCATTTATTTCGTATCGCATACTACTATACGAAAGATCTACAAATAGCTGAGGATATTGTTCAAGATGTGTTTATTAAATTTTATCATCATCAAAAGTAGTATGAAGAAAGAGAAGAGATGAGGGCGTACTTAGCACGCATGACCATTAATAAATGTAAGGATTATTTAAAGAGCTGGGCATATCGGAAAATTTCAGTTCAACACAAGCTTTTTTCTAAGCAAAAATCCGTTCTACAAGATACGCTTATTCAACAGGATGAACAAACGATTTTGATGAAGCCATTTTGAAATTACCGTTAAAGCTACGAGAACCCATTGTGTATTTTTATTTAGAGGGTATGACGATAAAAGAAATCGCTAAGCTACTCGAAATCCCTGAAGGTACAGTTAAATCACGTTTGAAAAAAGGGAAGGAATTATTAAAAATTGATCTTCATGATATTGAATGGGAGGTACTTTTCCATGGATAAGCATACAATGCATGTATTGAAGGATGTCTCAGCACATAAAGAAGCAATCATTCAAAAGGTTCAACAACAAATTCAGCAAGAGCCGTATCCATCAAAGCAACTTTGGCCGTATCGTGCATTAGCCGTCATGATGACATGCTCTATCTTACTATTTATTGCATGGCAAGCTTCGAAACCATTTGACCATTTAACGACAGAAATACTTCATGAAGAAGAAAAACAATCATTCACCGATTTATTTCAAATAGAAGTTGAAGGAACAGAGACAACGTTCAGTCAGTATCTTCAAATAGCAGATGAATTACATCACCGCGAAAATATAAAATTTTATGAACCGCTTCAAGGCTTCGAGGCAATGCAAGCAGTAGCGACTACTATGGGGGATGCTGTCCATCTAATAGACCCTAAAAATCTTCCGTTTAAATCAAATATACAGGAGGTCTATGCGGTAACATCAGAGATGCGAGACGGTAGCTTGCAAAAGCTATTTCAATTTACTTATAAAGAAAAGTCTCTTACTGGAGTGGATCGTCAATATATTAATTTTACGGTAACAAATGTGGATCATAATCCTTTAGTAAACTATAAATTTAAGGATAGTCAGGACTTTTCAGGGGAAATCAAGAATGTAGGTTTGAGTTTCATGAATCCTTTATATTTCGAGCGATGACACCAGATAAAGGTTTCGCGTATTCATACTATTATTATGATGCGGCAGGCAAGCGCATTTATCAAATTAGTACAAGAGCCAATGAGTTTTATACGTATTATAATGGCTATGTATATCAAATAGGTTATCAATTAAATGGTGATCAACAAGAAGCACAAGAAAAAATGGTTGCTATTGCAAGGGAATTTATCCCCCACATAAATTCAGCGAATGCAAAGTAGTTAGGTGGAAGATAAGCTGCCTGTAAAAGCTCGATTGGTGAAGGCTAACAATCAGTGGTGATAAAGAACACCCTGTGAATATAGGTTTATTTTTGACAACAATTAGTTACCAAAATAGCACATTGTATTCTGTTTATATTAAAATAGTGGAAAAGGGACGGGGGGTTCAACAATGACGGTAGCGCAAACGTATATAAATGTTGTTCAAAAAAGATTTAGAAGTGTCAAAGAGCTAGGCGATAAAACACTCGACCAACTAGAAGATGCCCAATTGCACTGGGCGTATAATGAAGATTCAAACAGTATTGCAGTGATTGTAAAACATATTAGTGGAAATATGATATCGAGATGGACGGACTTTTTAACGACAGATGGTGAGAAAGCAACGAGAAATCGAGATGATGAGTTTACGGATAGCCTTCAGACAAAAGAAGAGGTTATGAACGTATGGGAAAAGGGCTGGCAAGTATTTTTAGATGCGTTACAAGGTTTAACGGAAGCTGATTTACAAGGATTTGTAACGATAAGGGGAGAACGGCATTCTGTGATAGATGCGATCGAAAGACAAATGTCTCATTACTCTCAACATGTCGGTCAAATCGTTTACATCGCTAAGCAAATAAAGGGTTCTGAGTGGCAAACAATAAGTATTCCAAAGGGACAATCTCAGGCTTTTACAGAATCAATGTTAAAAAAACATCAACGATAGAAGTGTAGCCATCTCACTAGTGTGTGATGGCTTTTTTTGTGGAATAAATATTTATAACTATGTTTAAAAATCTCAAAACTTTATTATATTCAGAAAATAAAATTGACGTGTGTCTTTGCAGCGTGTTATGTTTAATACTAAATTTAATATGGTTCATTACAAGTTTGAGTGAAAAAAACTTTTTCACTTAATTTAAAGGAAAATGGGTGTAAATCCCATGCTGTCCCGCAGCTGTAAATGAGGAGTTTTGCTTCAAATACCACTGAGTAAGTACTTGGGAAGGTGAAGTAAAATGAAGATTCATAAGCCAGAATGCCTGCTTGTAGTAAGATTCATTGTAGATCTACGAAAGATAGGGAGATGGATGGAAGGCTTTTAATAATGAGTTTTTCTATCCTTATTCACGTGGAATAAGGATTTTTTTATGCATTTTTCTAATCATAGTCATGACGATTACTTTGAGTTTCAAGTTAGTAGTATGGTGGACAAACATACAGATATCAATTTTCTAACACCTAAGAAAAGACAGGAGCAATCATAATGATATTTTTTAAAAAATTATTACCTTTCATTCTAATACTGATGTTAACCATTTTAGCAGGCTGTTCAAGCTCGAGTGAAGGTAATGGAAGTAAAACTTCTAACGAAGAAAAAATGATAACAGTTGGCTGGCCGCTAGATATAGGGCCTTTAAATCCGCATACCTATTTACCAAACCAAATGACTGCACAAGCAATGGTGTATGAATCATTGGTAGAGTATAACGATGACGGAACAATATCGCCAAAATTAGCGGAGAGCTGGGAAATTTCTGACGATAAAACAGCGCACATATTTCATCTTAGACAAGATGTAAAATACTCAGATGGGACAGCCTTTAATGCTGATAATGTTATTCGAAATTTTAAAGCAGTTTTAGCAGATCGTGATACACACTCCTGGATGGGGATGGTGAATCATATTGTAGATGTTGTGAAAGAAGATGACTATACAATTCGTCTACAATTAGATGCGCCCTATTACCCTGTATTAAATGAACTGGCTTTTGTGCGACCATTCCGCTTCTTAGGGGATAACGGATTCCCTGAAGGAGATACAACTAATAAAGGTATTAATGCTCCGGTTGGAACAGGTCCATGGGTATTAACCGAATATAAAAAAGATCAATATGCACTCTTAAGCCGCAACGAACATTATTGGGGTGAAAAGCCACTAGTAGACAAAGTAAAAGTGAAAATTATACCTGATTCAGAATCTATTTCACTAGCATTTGAAAACGAAGAATTAGACTTAATTTATGGTCGAGGCATTATTAGCTTAGATAACTACACTTTCTTAAAAGATAGCGATCAATACAAAACGGCAGTATCTGAACCTTTATCTACACGTGCATTACTTTTTAATACTCAATCTGGTCCTTTAGCAGAATTAAAAGTACGTCAGGCTATTCAACACGCTGTTAATAAAGAACAAATGGTTGAAAGTATTACCCATGGAACAGAAAAAGTTGCCAATACACTGTTTTGGGACGCTATTCCATATGCCAATATTGATTTAAAACCAATACTATTTAATCCAGAAAAAGCCGAGCAGTTATTAGATGAAGCAGGTTGGACATTAAAAAGTGGTGATAAAATCCGTTCCAAAAATGGGCAACCTCTTCAATTAGATTTAATCTATATTGCAACAGATGCTATCCAAAAACCAATGGCAGAGTTAATGCAAGGGGAATTAGCAAAAATAGGCGTCCAATTAAACCTTGAAGGTGCTGATGTAATGGTAGGGCTCCAAAAATTAATGGATAATCAAGTAGATATTAATTTCTGGCGCACAAATGGTCCACCAACAGACCCACACAGCTTCGCAAATGAATCAGCAACACCGAATGCAAATGGCGTTTATGAAGCGAAATTAGGCCTAGATAACGCAGCACAAATTGATGGCAAAATACATCAACTATTAATTGGTACAAATGAAGCGGAACGTGTGCAATTGTATAAAGATATTTTAACAATGTTCCATGACCAAGCATTATTTTATCCAATTTCATATGAAACGAATAACGTTATTTACCATAAACATATGAAAGATTTTAATCCTAGTGCATCTGAATACGATATTCCTTATGCTCAAATGGATTTAAAGTAAGAGAATGAGAAGAGAGTGGGTCTACTATGGCTCCTCTCTTTTTGCACTATGAAGACTTGGGAAGTGATGAAAGAAATGTACGAATCAACTTGGCTTTTTTGTCTAAAACGAGTGATTACATTACCATTTGTTTTGCTAGGGGTTTCGATAATGACCTTTTTATTTATTCGTTTTGTTCCAGTAGATCCAGCGGAGGTCATACTTAGACTGTCAGGAGTCGCCCCGACAGCAGAAGCAATACAGGCGCTACGATCGGAATTAGGCACTGATCAACCTTTGTCTATTCAATATTTTATATGGCTAAAAGGTGTGTTGTACTTCGATTTTGGTACATCATTTGTGAGTAAATTACCCGTTGCTCAAGAAATATTAGAGAAACTACCGGCAACTTTTGAATTAGCCCTAGCTGCATTTGTATGTATTATTTGCTTTAGTATTCCTCTAGGTATTATAAGTGCTCTTTATAAAAATTCCGTATTTGATAAGATAGTTGGCTTATTATCTATTATCAGTGTATCCATCCCAACTTTTTGGTTAGGCTTTTTTCTTTTATACTTATTCAGTTTGAAGCTAGGCATTTTCCCGACAAATGGTAAAGGGACTATTTTACATATGATTTTACCAGCCGTGGCTTTGGCATTACCAACTACTGGATTGTTTGTTCAAGCAATTCGTACAAGTGTCATAGAAGAATTACAAAAATATTATGTTCAGTATGCATATTTAAGAGGTTTAAAAAAAACTGTTATTCTCAGTCGACATGTCTTCAAAAATGCAGCTATACCGTTGACGACGATGCTTGGCATGACACTTGGAAATTTATTAGGCGGGGCAGTTATTGTAGAGCAAGTATTTAGCTGGCCAGGGTTAGGTCGCTACTTAATAGAATCAATTATTAATAGGGATTATCCTGTTGTGCAATGTTATGTTCTAATAATTGCTATCATCTATGTTTTTGCTAATTTATGTACTGATATATTGCATCGAGTTCTTGACCCTCGGCTAAATGGAGAGGGGGGGAGAGTAGAGTGATTATATTACACAAAAATTTAAATGGTAAACAACTGACTAGTATAACACTTCTCACATTTATTGGGATATTGGGGCTTTTTGCGCCGTTTATCATGCCGCATGATCCTTTTTTGGTAGACGTCTCTAAAAAGTTTTTAGAACCTTCATGGGCATATCCTCTCGGCACAGATCATTTAGGGCGATGTATACTTTCACGTATACTGTTAGGCATTCGCTATTCTTTGGGATCAGCTTTATTTATTCAATTAGTAGCAACCTTTTTCGCTATTTGGATAGGGGCAATAGTGGCTTTTAAAAGGGGGATAATTGATTTTTTATTTATTCGAATCTGTGATATTTTATTAGCTTTCCCTACGCTTGTTCTTGCTTTTGGACTTATAGGTATTTTGGGTCCAAGCTTAAGAAATCTATTATTGGCACTTATTTTTACTCAAACTATTTATTATTCAAGAATTTTAAGAGGCTTATTTATAAGCGTTCACGCAAAAGAATTTATAAAAGCTGCTAAAATTAGTGGAACCTCAGGAGTTAAGCTAATCCAACGCCATTTCGTGCCAAATATTATGGCACCGATGCTGACTATTATTTCTTTAGATTTAGGAAAAGTCATTCTAGAAATTGCTGGCTTCTCATTTATTGGATTAGGTGTTCAAGCTCCTACTCCTGAGTGGGGAATGATGATAAGTGAAGGTAAACAGTATATTCGACAACATCCTGAACTTATGCTTTATCCAGGTGTAGCAATAATCATTGTAGTTCTATTATTTAACCTCATATCTCGTCATAACAAGCAAGTTAATCATTGAAAGGAATAGTTATGGAAAGAAAAATCTTATTACAAGTCAAAGATTTAAATGTACAAATAGGAGAACAGGAAATCCTATCTTCTATTAATTTAACTGCAAATAAAGGACGCATATTAGGTATTATCGGTGAAAGTGGTAGTGGTAAGTCGATGTTATGTCAAGCAATTATGCAATCTATTCCAGCTGAAGCAAAATCGACGGGTCAAATTTTATATCAAGATATTGATTTAACATCTGTAACAAAAGAAAGATTGCGAGATTACCGAGGAAGGCACATGTCGATGATTACACAAAATCCTTTGGCAGCTTTTGATAGTATTCAAACAATAGAAATGCATTTTAGGGAAACATTAAAAGCACATTACGTCTTACATAAAAAAGAAATAAGACAGATAGCTATTTCCTCTATGAATAAAGTAAATTTACCTAATCCGGAAAAACTTTTGCAATATTATCCTTTCCAATTAAGTGGAGGGATGTTACAACGTGTAATGATTGCTCTTTCGTTTGCGATGCAACCTAAATTATATATAGCCGATGAGCCTACAACAGCTCTTGATACAGTCAATCAAAAGAAAATATTATCATTGTTCAATCAAATTCGAAATGACACCGATGCAGCGATTATTATCGTCACACATGATCTTGGTGTTATTGCTGAACTTGCTGATGAAGTTGCTGTTATGTATAAGGGAGAACTTATCGAGCAGGCGAATGTCTTTGATTTTTTTGACGCGCCACAGCATTGGTATACAAAGAAACTTTTACAATCGAGAATCGATTTTTAGAGGAGGTAGTAAATGGCTCTATTAGAGGTGATGAATGTAGAGAAGTACTATCATCAGAGACAGTCATTTATACAAAAAAACCTAGAAATACCTGTATTACAACAAGTCACATTTTCACTTCAGGAAGGCGAATGCTTAGGAGTAGTCGGCCAAAGTGGCTCAGGAAAAAGTACTTTAGCTCGGATCATTTTGGGCATAGAGAATCCAACGAGTGGGATTGTACGATTTAATAATGTGAATCTATATCAAGCTAGCTCTAAAGAAAAGAAGGGGATTCGAAGAGATTTACAAGCTGTTTTTCAAAATAGCTTTAACTCCTTTAATCCAAAGCAAACTATTGCAGAGAT
Organism: Lysinibacillus sp. EB271-A1-10B; assembly: GCF_058791335.1. NCBI lineage: Bacteria > Bacillati > Bacillota > Bacilli > Caryophanales > Bacillaceae > Lysinibacillus > Lysinibacillus sp. EB271-A1-10B. Next base: position 50,651 of record NZ_JBYTDL010000010.1, on the reverse strand, counting down.
AATAGAAGAACCACTTCTTAATTTCGAGAATTTTTCCAAAAGCGAAAGGCAACGTAAGGTCGAGGAGCTACTGAACTGTGTCGAGTTAGAAAGCAATATGGCAAATAAATATCCTTCACAGCTTAGTGGAGGTCAACAGCAACGCGTAAATATTGCGAGAGCAATTGCTATAAACCCAAAATTAATTGTGTTAGATGAGGCTATCAGTAGCCTTGATATGATATTGCAGAAAAATATATTGCAACTACTTCAATCACTACAAAAGCAACTGAAGTTATCTTATATTTTTATTTCTCATGATTTAAATGTAACACGCTTTATATCAGATAGAATACTAGTGATGCATAAAGGCCGACTTGTTGAGGAAATACACAAGGGCGATCCATTTAAACACCCCGCTTCACTCGAACTATTCAACGCTATTCTGCCTTTGCATCCCCGGGACAGACAAAAAACTTGTTAGCCTAAGGGATGATTTAAATAAATAAAAAATCGTAGCCAATTTTATAGCTACGATTTTTTGCTGTTAACTATGCAAAATAAAGCTGATACATCGAAGTCTCATCGTCAATAGATTTTGCGATTTCAAAGGCTTCTTGCTGTGTGCGCTCATTAGCAATGATTTCATACATAAATCTTATGAGAAACATTAAATTGTACTACCATCTATGTAATCATCCGGGGCCAAATAGGATTGACAACCGCTTTTTAAGAATGCAGTAGCTAGCTGCTTTTCACCTAAAGTACAGCCAGAGGCAATAACTTTCACATCTTTTAATGTACAGTAATTTAAGATCTCTTGTGGACCGAAATATTCACCTCTCGGTTCATTTAACTCATAAAAATCCTCACCTAGCTCTGTCATGCAAAAACGTCCTTCATCCCCATGGAAATTTAACATTAAATAATCTATTCGATCGTCTAAATCTTCCCCTGACAAAACATCAATTAAATCATTGAGTCTTCCAATTAAATGAAGAGTCACTCGTGCACCAAATGACTCAAGTAACAGAGCGTATTGCAAGCGATTCGATATCAGTTTCAGAGCCTACTACTAAACTAACGAATAAATTTGGTTTACTCATTTTCTACTATTCTCCTTTATTTTGGTTGCTGGTAGTTTACCTTAATTTTAGAAATTATTCCAACCAACGACGTGAACCCACAATGTGAAAGCTAGTTCGTAACCAACATCGTGTAATTGCTACCGCCATGTTTGCACTACGCCTTTTAATAGCCATAATAAATTTACAGAAGTCAATACCTTTGGAGATGTGTTTAAATTTTGTAAAAAATTAGTGTTGATTTATGATAAAAGACGCACTTCTTATGGGCTGAAAGATATGATTAGGCTATACTCAAGAGGATTAATGTTACTAGTAGAATAGAGGGAGTCGTATGAAATCAACGGTAGAACGAAAACTGCAATTTGCTTTTGGTATAGTTTTAGTATTTCTATTACTAATTACTAGTATTGCCATATACTTTTTAAATGATAATAAACATACACTTGCGGAAATCGAAAAAAATACGGAACTAATGAATTTGTATAATGATATTTCCTTTCAAACAGTTCGTGCAAATGCTGCCATTCGAGGGTATATGTTATATGGTAAAGAAGATATGCTCAACAATCATCAGGAAATACGAGAAACATTACATAAATCTATTCAGCGTATTGAAGAACTCGAACATAAAAATAAGGACTTTGAACAGTTTTTAAAGCAATTAGAAGCATGGGAAAAGCCTATAGATGAACAAATTGTACCGCTTTTTCAAAGTGGTGAAAAACAGCAAGCCCAGCAGTTGGCATTACCGGTTTTAGGGAAAGGCTCTCTAAAGCTTGTTGAGTTTGGGAAAACGATGGCAACTGCTCAGCAGGACGAAATGCAAGCGCGTATAGAGGCTACTAAGCAAAAAGGCGACAGAAGTGGCAAAGAGATTGCTGTACTAGCAATAGTCTCCTTACTTATAAGCATTATTATTGCGACAGTTTTTGGGCGAAGAGTAGCAAAAAATATTCAGCAAACAGTAGTAGAAATGGACAAATTCTCAACTGGCAATCTACAAACGCACCTGCAATTTAAAACAAAAGATGAGTTTGCCCAACTGGCAGCTTCATTTAATTCGATGTCAGAAAAGCTTCAACATACGATGAAGCAAGTTGGTAATTCGGCTGAACAGGTAGCAGCAACATCCGAGCAGCTCACAGCGAGTAGTATGGAAGTAACACAGGCAACAGAAGTTGTCTCAGAATCGATTCAAGATATTGCACATGGTATTGAAGAACAGGATACATTAACAGGTGATGTACGAAACTTATCCTCGCACATTTTGAAAAAGATGGATGATATATCAACGAATATTGATCATGTTAACAATGCAACTGTAGAAACTAAAAATATGGCTAGCATAGGGCGTTCCTCAGTTCGTAATGTCATTGAACAGATGAATGACATTACGAATAATACAGAAGAGCTAAGTACACGTGTTAAAGACTTAGATGAAAATACAGAAGCGATTGTCTCAGCAGTCAATGTTATTAAAAATATTGCTACCCAAACAAATCTATTGGCGATTAACGCCTCTATAGAAGCGGCGCGCAGTGGTGAGCATGGTAAGGGCTTTGCTGTAGTGGCAGAAGAGGTACGGAAGCTAGCAGATGAATCGAATCTAGCAGCGGTAGATATTGAAAAGGTTGTTTTGCAAATTACTGAAGATACAAGAATTATCGAGGAAGATATGATCAGTAGTAATGATTCAGTATTGGTTGGTCGTGAGAAAGTAAATGTGGCAAGAGATAATTTCATTCAAATTGACGATGCCATTAATGATGTGCAAGCTCAAACCGAATCAGTTACAGAGGCTATTCGAATAATCCATCAAGATATTGAAAAACTTGTAAAAGAAATTGACTACATTAGTGAAGTATCCATGAAATCGAGTAGCAATGTTCAAAGTGTTGCAGCATCCTCTGAGGAACAAAATGCGGCGATGGAAGAAGTAGCGGCTGCCTCTACACATTTGGCAAAAATGGCGATTGACTTGCAAGAATCCATTCAGACATTTAAGTACTAACACAAGAACCCCTATGAATCTCATAAAGGTTGATTCTTAGGGGTTCTATGTTTAGTGGATAGTGGCGGGGAGAGCTCGAATTATGTCGAGAAAATCAAAAAAATGAAATAAGGTCTTTGAAATTAAGTATTTCGTCCGATAAAAATAAAAGAAGGAAATTTATTCGATATGAGAAGGGGAGGTTGTGTGCTGGGGAATTCTTTGAATCTAAAAAGAAACCACGAAATGAGACAAAATACATTTTAAGAACTAGGAAAGACAAAAGGAGAGCTGTTGCATGAAACGATTATTTGGAAGCTTTAAAGGTAAGCTCTACACATTATTTGCTCTTATCTTACTAATACCAGTTATTTCTGTAGGTAGCTTATCGTATCTTTCAGCAAAAAATTCGATAAAAAAAGAAATACTTGTTAGTACGGATGAAAGTGTAGAAATTTTAAATACGTTAATTGATAAAACCATTAGTGAAAAAACAAATGACATCAATGTGTTTAGCGAAATAGATTCTTCTAAGTATGAACAGCAGGGGGCAGCGGTACAAACAAAATTTCAACAATACATAAAGCTACATCCGGATGTTCTGAGCATTTATCTTGGAACAAATGAGGGCGCATTATTTGTAGAACCAAAATCGAATAGCTCTGATTACAATCCTTTAGAAAGAGATTGGTATAAAGAAGCTACAGCTTTGAAGGGAGAAGTTTTAATTACGAATCCTTATAAAGATGTAGCTACTGGAGATATGGTCGTAACAGTTGCTCGTCAGGTACAAGATCAATCTGGGGTAGTGGCAATTGATATAAAATTGACAAACCTTCAAAAAATTTCGGACTCTATTAATATTGGAAAAAATGGATATTCTTCTATTTTTGATGAAAACAAGAGTGTCATTTCACACCCAACTATAGAACCCGGTAGCGAATTAAACGAAAGCTTCCTCGACAAAATGTATGACAGTAAATCTGGCACGTATGATTATGTCTTTGACGGTGATGACCGTATTATGTTCTTTACAACGAATGAACTGACAAACTGGAAAATTACAGGAACAATTTTTGCAAAGGAAATTGACGAATCAGCATCACCCATTTTGGAAAAAACGTTTCTTGTACTAATTGCTGCGATTGTAATCAGTTCGATTGTATTCTTTTTTGTTATGAAGGCAATTATCAAACCGATTAGATTACTAAAGGATAGTGCAGTAACCATTAGTAAAGGTGATTTAACAGAGAAAGTGATAATCACTTCTCATGACGAGATTGGACAGCTAGGACAAGCCTTTAACGATATGCAAGACAGTTTAAGAACTCTTATTCAAAAAATCGAACAAAATGCTGAAGAGGTAGCTTCGTCGGCAGAAGAGCTAACTGCCAATGCCACTCAAACGAGCATAGCGACAGAAAAGGTGGCCATTTCAATTCAAGATGTTGCGTCGAGCGCAGACACGCAAACGAAGAGTGCCAATAAAAATGCAGAATCGTTACAGGAACTTTCTAAGGCCATTCTTCATATCGCGGAAATCTCTTCTACTGTGACGGATCTTTCACAGCATGCAACGCTACAGGCAGACGAAGGTGGACAGGCAGTCCGAAATACAAAAGATCAAATGCAATCTATTCATGTATCGGTGACCGATTCCAACACGAAAATTCAATCGTTACATGAACGCTCTCAGCAAATTACGTCCATATTAGATGTAATTACAAGCATTGCAGACCAAACGAACTTACTTGCTCTCAATGCTGCGATTGAGGCAGCAAGAGCAGGGGAGCACGGAAAAGGCTTTGCAGTTGTTGCTGATGAAGTAAGAAAGCTGGCGGAGCAATCACAGAAATCTGCACAACAAATTTTCGAGTTAATCCATGGTATCCAGTTAGAAACAGAACAATCCGTAAACATCATGGCAAAAGTAACTGAGGATGTACAAAATGGGTTACATGTATCAGATGAAGCCATCACGAAGTTCCAAGTGATTATGTCAAGTATGGATGCGATTACTCCTAAAATGGAAGAGGTATCTTCTGCCTCAGAACAAATGTCAGCAAGTGTACAAGAGGTGACTGCTGTAACAGAAGATTTGGCATTCTCAGCAAAAGGAAATGCAGCTGCCTCAGAGGATGTTGCAGCGTCTACAGAGGAACAATTAGCTTCGATGGAAGAAATAAATGCTTCTGCACAAGCGCTTGCTCATATGGCAGACGAGTTAAAACAGCTCATTAGCCAATTTAAATATTAATAGACATACGAAAAAATGCCATTTCTCTTTTGAGGGATGGCATTTTTAAAAAAATATTGTGTCAATGAGTTTAAGGTTTCATTTTAAATAAAGTATGGCTCTTCGGCAAAATGAATGGGCGCTTTCTTGAGTCCTTAGTTAATAGTAAGAGGTTGTTTTTCCGATAAAACAGGATTTTGTTTCGATAAATCTTTAAAGTATTCATATAAAAACGAACTAAAGCGGCTTTCGCGATATTGTCTTGTAGCTATAGAAAATATTCGCAAAGATTCCCTTAAGTATTTTGTTTTTCAACACTAATAACCGAGAATGGGACTTAACTAATTGATAGAGAAGAAAAAGAGAAATCGAATAACATCGATTTCTCTTTTTTATTGATGGACCAAGTCATTCTATAATCTTTACCTTATATAATAATGGAAGTGTATTTCCGGAAATTTAATGGCATCAATACAAAGCCTAATTCGTTTTCAACCTTTTATTAACCACGGACAGAAACACGGACAGAAAATCGAATGAAACGAAAATTAGTCTTTAAGAATCCAAAAACAGGTTCTACATTGATTTTTCGTTGTCGATAGATGGCACCTGTTTTTTCTTCTGAAAGCTTATATTCTTTTTGTTCTTCCCGCTTTTATGTTTTGTGCGACAGCAACACAGTTTTATCTGTGCGAAAGCGAAGCGACAGCAACATGGTTTTATCTGTGCGAAAGCGAAGCGACAGCAACAATTATGCCAAGGCTAAATCAAAAAAATGAAAAAAGGGGTTTGAAATTAAGTATTTCGTCCGATAAAAACATTGGGTGATATTTCATCGTTAAAAGAAGGGAAGCGGCATTCTTTCCGAGCCTAAACCATCGAGTAGTAAAAGAAACACAAAAATACATAGCTCAAGAATTTTGAAGACTAAAGGAGAACTGTTGCATGAAAAAATTATTTAGAAGCTTTAAGGGTAAGCTCTACACATTATTTGCTCTTATCTTACTAATACCAGTTATTTCTGTAGGAAGCTTATCGTATCTTTCAGCAAAAAATTCGATAAAAGAAGAAATACTTTTTAGTGCGGATGAAAGTGTTAAAATTTTGAATACATTAATTGATAGTGCTATTAGCACAAAAATAAATGAAGTCGCTACCTTTAGCGAGGAAATAAATTCTTCTAAGTACGAACAGAAGGAAACTAAAATACTACCAAATTTTCAAGAATATATGAAGCTAAGTCCAGATGTTTTAAGCATTTATGTTGGAACAAATGACGGAGAAGTATTTGTAGAACCAAAATCGAATAGCGCTGATTATAATCCTTTGGAAAGGGATTGGTATAAAGAGGCTACGGCATTAAAAGGCGAAACTTTAATTACGAATCCTTACATAGATGCAGGGACTGGAGAAATGGTCGTAACAGTTGCTCAACAGCTAAAAGATCAATCTGGGGTAGTGGCAATTGATTTAAAATTGACAGACATTCAAAAACTTGCGAACTCTATAAAAATAGGGAAAAAGGGATATCCCTCTATTTTTGGTGAAAATAACTTGGTCATTTCACATCCTACATTAGAAGCAGGTAAGGAATTAAATGAGAGCTTCCTTAATCAAATGTATGACAGTAAATCTGGCACGTATGATTATGTCTTTGACGGTGATGACCGTATTATGTTCTTTACAACGAATGAACTGACAGATTGGAAAATCACAGGGACAATTTTTGCAAAGGAAATTGATGAATCAGCATCACCCATTTTGGAAAAAACGTTTCTTGTACTAATTGCTGCGATTGTAATCAGTTCGATTGTATTCTTTTTTGTTATGAAGGCAATTATAAAACCAATTGGATTACTAAAGGATAGTGCAGTAACTATTAGTAAAGGTGATTTAACAGAGAAAGTGACAATCACTTCTCATGACGAGATTGGACAGCTAGGACAAGCCTTTAACGATATGCAAGACAGTTTAAGAACCCTTATCCAAAAAATTGAACAAAATGCTGAAGAGGTAGCTTCGTCGGCAGAAGAGCTAACAGCCAATGCCACTCAAACAAGCACTGCGACTGAAAAGGTGGCCATTTCGATTCAAGATGTTGCGTCGAGCGCAGACACGCAAACGACGAGTGCTAATAAGAATGCAGAATCGTTACAGGAACTTTCTAAGGCCATTCTTCATATCGCGGAGATCTCTTCTACTGTGACGGATCTTTCACAGCATGCAACGCTACAGGCAGACGAAGGTGGACAGGCAGTCCGAAATACAAAAGATCAAATGCAATCTATTCATGTATCGGTGACCGATTCCAACACGAAAATTCAATCGTTACATGAACGCTCTCAGCAAATTACGTCCATTTTAGATGTGATTACAAGCATTGCTGATCAAACGAACTTACTTGCTCTCAATGCAGCTATTGAGGCAGCAAGAGCAGGAGAGCACGGAAAAGGCTTTGCAGTTGTTGCTGATGAAGTTAGAAAGCTTGCGGAGCAATCGCAGGAATCTGCAAAGCAAATTTTCGGCCTAATCAATGGTATTCAATTAGAAACAGAACAATCCGTAAACATCATGGCAAAGGTTACGGAGGATGTTCAAAATGGACTACAAGTATCGGATGAAGCCATCACTAAATTCCAAATGATTAAAACGAGCATGGATAAAATTACTCCTAAAATGGAAGAGGTATCTTCTGCCTCTGAACAAATGTCAGCAGGTGTACAAGAGGTGACTGCTGTAACGGAAGATTTGGCATTCTCAGCAAAAGGAAATGCAGCTGCCTCAGAGGATGTTGCAGCGTCTACAGAGGAACAATTAGCTTCGATGGAAGAAATTAATGCTTCTGCACAAGCGCTTGCTCATATGGCAGACGAGCTAAAGCAGCTAATTAGTCAATTTAAATATTAATTTAAACATAACAAAAAACGCCATTCCGTTTGAGGAATGGCGTTTTTGTATAGATTATCGATCTTCTTCCCAGCAATCAGTATTTTTCAATGTTGGGATTGATTTTGCATAAAATACAGGATTTTTGCCTGCATTGCGTTGCATTGTAAAGTCGTCTAACACTTGGAAGGCAATTTTACCAAGTAACAAGATGATCGTAATATTGATGATAGCCATTAGTCCCATGAATAGGTCTGCTAAGTTCCAAACAAGCTCTACTTGCGCAAGAGAACCAAACATCACCATAGCAAGAACTAAAATACGGTAGACAAACATCCAACCTTTATGAGCATTCATAAACTCAATATTAGATTCACCGTAATAGTAATTTCCAACGATCGAACTAAAGGCAAAGAAAATAATAGAAATTGCAATAAAGTAAGGAGCCCATCCACCTACATGTACAGCTAAGGAATTTTGTGTAAGAATAATTCCATTACTTTCACCAGTATTATATAGACCCGCTAAAATAATGATAAATGCTGTTGCAGAACAAATCATAATTGTATCAAAAAATACACCTAAACTTTGCACTAACCCTTGCTTCGCAGGATGTGAGGTATTAGCTGTAGCTGCGGCATTAGGGACACTACCCATACCGGCTTCATTAGAAAATAAGCCACGGCGTACACCTTGCATAATAGCAGCACCAATCGCACCACCAGCAGCTTCCTGAAGACCAAACGCTTCTGTGAAAATCAGTTTGAAAACGGCAGGTATTTCAGTCAGATTCGTTACAATAACAAATAGAGCTACAGCTAAATAGAAAACTGCCATCACGGGTACAAGTACTTGCGTAACTTTTACGATTCTATGTACGCCACCAAAAATAATCATGGCCGTTAACACAACTAGAATAATACCAATGATAGTAGGATTAATATTAAATGCCTCACCTACAGAAGTTGCAATCGTATTCGATTGTACCGCATTAAATATAAAGCCAAAGCTTAACGTTAAAAGAATACCAAAAATAACCCCTAATTTACGTTGGCCTAACGCTTTTTCCATATAATAGGCTGGTCCACCGCGGAACGTATCGCCATCCTTTACTTTGTACACCTGTGCAAGCGTACTTTCAATAAAGGCAGTCGCCATTCCTAAGATGGCAATAATCCACATCCAAAATACTGCTCCAGGTCCACCTACACCGATGGCTAATGCAACACCTGTAATATTCCCAGTACCTACACGTGAGGCTGCGCTAATCGTAAAGGCTTGGAACGGAGAAACACCTGAATCTCCCTCTCTTTTCTCCACTATTAAACGAAACATTTCAGGGAAAAGTCGAATTTGGACAAATTTTGTGCCAAATGAAAAATACAATCCAGCAGCTATTAACAATGTGATAATGCAATATGTCCATAAAATATTATTAGTATCACCTACAATATTCGATAACCATTCCATTTGCTTTCCTCCAATCTCAATACGCTTTAGTCTACACTGTTTTTTTGCAATATATCCACTTTTTGAAAATACAGAATTGTATTAATTTTTTTGTGCGACGCAATATTTTTACAATATTTGATATATATATCCCTAGATGTTGATTAGTATTACTTTTTTGTTTTCTGGGTTTCCATTTATTGTGTTATTGATTTTGAATGGTTTAATTGGCTTTTCATATTCTCTATTAACTTCTTTCAGTAGAGATCTCTACCTCTATAGGTGGTGAGAAGAATACGGATTTAATCTACTTTTCAATAGGTGTACAACATACGCTGAAATAGAGGAACTCAGTCTAAGAACGCCACGTCCTGTGGTAAGGCATAATTGATTTGAGTATAAAGATGCTAGTTACTTTTTTATTAGTATTAATATTGTTGTTACCTCTATCCCCATCCTATTAATTAGATAGTTACGCTCTTAAAAAGAAAAGCGGTAGAAATGGAGGAAGGAGAATACAAACAGCAAAATTTTTGAAAATTCCCTTATTTATTGTGGCTTTTTAGTATAATAATAAAATCATAGCCTTATTAACAAAAGTAGGGTATAGCATTTGTTGAAACCGAGTCGATTAGAGTGAAGACTGAGGCCGCAAAAAAGGCGCTAGTCGAGCGGAAATCAACATGATGTTTCGGGTAATCAGACAAATTAAAGGGGGAATTTGTATGAAAACTATTGGCATGATTGGTGGTATGAGCTGGGAGTCTTCTGCTGAGTATTACCGTCTTATAAATCAAGAGGTAAAGACACAATTAGGAGGCTTACATTCAGCCAAATGTATTTTGTATAGTGTAGATTTTCAAGAAATTGAGCATTACCAAGCTAAGGGAGATTGGGAGAAGGCTGGGCAAGTGTTGGGAGAAGCAGCTCAATCTCTAGAGAGTGCAGAGGCAGATTTTATTATCATTTGTACAAATACAATGCACAAAGTTATAGATATCGTTGCCGCAAAAATCCAAATACCGATTTTACATATAGCGGATGCGACAGCAAATCAAATAGAAAAAGCTAGTTTACAGAAAGTTGCCCTTCTTGGGACAAAGTACACGATGGAACAAGATTTCTATAAAGCTAGAGTAGAGGGATTTGGTATTGAAGTGATTGTTCCACTTGCTGACGAGCGTACTGAGGTCAATCGTATCATCTATGAGGAATTATGTTTGGGCCAAATTGAACAAACATCGAAGGAATATTATTTACATGTAATTGAAAACCTTGTGCAGTCGGGAGCACAAGGAATTATATTAGGCTGTACAGAGATTGGATTACTTATTAAACAGGAAGATCTGGAAGTACCAGTTTTTGATACAGCAATTCTTCATGCAATGGCTGCTGCAAATATGGCGATTCATAAGGGGGAGTAAAATGAAAGTACGAGATAGGGGAATCGTTATTGGAACAATACCCACTGGTGAGAAAAATTGTATTACCGATGTAGCTGGCGTGCATGTAGGTCATGTAACGCTCGATGAGAAGTTGAATCAAGACGGCGCTTATGCCTGTACAGGAGTAACAGCGATTTTACCGCATAATGGCAATTTATTTCAGCAAAAGGTTACTGCTGCAAGCTATGTGATAAATGGTTTTGGGAAAACGACAGGGCTCGTTCAAGTGAATGAACTAGGGGTTATTGAATCACCAATTATGCTAACGAATACATTTGGCGTTCCAGCTGTAACACAAGGAACGTTACAATTTATGCTAGATTCGAATAGTGAAATAGGTCATTCAACAGGAACAATTAATATCGTAGTCGGGGAATGTAACGATAGCTATTTAAACTCTATCCGAGAATGTCCTATCACACCGGAGCATGCTGTGGAAGCAATCCGCAACGCATCAAATGAAACAGCAAAGGAAGGGGCAGTTGGTGCAGGAAAAGGAATGATGTGCTTTGGCTATAAAGGTGGGATTGGCTCATCTTCCCGAACTGTGACGCATGAGTCAACGAACTATACGGTAGGATGTATGGTCCTTAGTAATTTCGGGCAAAGCTCAGAGTTTCAAGCACATCGATATATTGCTTCGAACGGTCAAAGTGAATCGACATTATCTCCGACAGATGGTTCCATTATCATCGTACTTGCCACGGATGCGCCGCTTAGTAGTCGTCAACTGACACGTGTCATTAAACGCTGTAGTATCGGATTAGGGCGTACAGGCAGTCATTTTTCACATGGTAGCGGAGATATAGTTATTGGCTTTACAACAGCCCATCATATCGCTCATCTATCAGATCAGCTCGTCGAAACACGTACACAACTACGTGAGGATCATCCTATTATGAATCAATTATTTGCAGCTGCTACAGAAGCAACAGAGGAAGCCATTTTAAATTCACTATCACAGGCACAGACTACAATTGGTCGACATGGACATAAAGTTGAAGCTTATCAATTCTAGCTTTATGAATGATGGAATGCCGTTAGATGAACAAGTGGAACATATTAATTTCAGCCCTTTGCTACCAAATGAGAAACAACTGCAAAAAATCTATAATTTTTCATTGCGTCCGGAAACAAAAGACAATCGCAGTTCTATTTACTTCTACGCAAAACTTCAAAATGGACTTATTCGAGTAAAACAATTTTTTTATGATTGGGCTTTCCCTTTTATTTATGCTGATACAAATTTGGTAAAACAGGGTAATCCTTTTATCATTAATAATAGAGTAGGCTTTATTGGAATTGATTATAAAAATAACAAGGCTTTAAGCTATTCTGTAGGATTTACAACGATAGAGATATCCGTTTTTGAAGGTGATGCCACTGACGAAGAGTTACTAGAATTTCTTGCGAATTTAATGGAAATAAACCGTGATTTATCAAAAAAATTTTTTGCTACTGTAAGTTATACAGCTAGATATGATCGAGGGAAATGGGGGGAAGATGAAGTAACGAGAGTAGAATGGTTTACTTCAGAAAGAATGAATTCTTTCTCCGAGACATTATTAGATTATAAGTTAGATTCGATTGGAATTGGTAAAGAAATAAATGAAGTCCAATTACTTTATCGACAGAAGGAAAATCTTACAGATGGATGTTGGATTTCAATAGCGCCGCAATCTCTTGAACAAGACTTACCAAAAACTGTAGGGAGAAATATCGGAATTCGTCAAAAATGGAGATTTAGATTATTGAAGATATCATATGAAAATAGAAAAATTGAAGTATATTACGGAGTTCAAGAAACTAAATATCCAGCAAGATGGTTCTGGTTTAACTTTGATAATAAAACTATTCAATGTCATATTCGTTCTTCTGTATATGAAACTTCATCTTTAGTGCGCGAAATATTAATAAAAATACTATTTACTTGGCCATTAGACCGTTTAGTAATTTCGAAATAATTAGAAGAGTTTACCTCCGTTTTGATTAATATCAAAATGGAGGTTTTTTTATAACTAATTACTAAGGCTCATCACAACAGGTGGATGTCATTTCATAAAACGTATGCCATTTATATAAGCTAATTTCCGTTCCATTGCATGCCCCCCAGGAAAGCGCCCAGTTAGAACGGAAATCAACCTCACGTTATGGTTGAGAAATCCTTGAAGAGGCTTAAATTGGTCATTTTTTATTATATTTCGGTAATCTTCTACCCTATCCACGAATAAAATTCCTAAAAAGGTGATAAAACATCACCTTTCGACTGCTCGCATCAATGATTTGGCGCATCTTGTTAAAAAAGCAGAGAATAGCTATAACTCTGTAAGATTTCTTTTTTTATCTAGTCAATAAATTTAAGGTGTGATACATTCGATAAAACTGAATTATCTAAAAATTTTATCGAAACCTGAAATTGGAGGTGTGAACTATACATGACCCCATCCTTCAACCCATTGAGGTAAATAAAACTTCAATGAGGGAATCAACACCAGCAATTTGTGAAAATGGCGAGCCAATCATTCGAATTGGAGAAGAACATTCAAGAATTTTTATTGAGCCAATGTACTATCATCAAAAAATACCAAATAGTTTACAAGCTTTTTATTTACGTCAAGGTGTATATGACCGATTAATAGAAGCGTTATTATTATTACCTGAAAATTTTAGTCTGATCTTATATGATGGCTATCGTCCATTCCAAGTGCAGCAATTTTTGTTTGCGAATTTTTCAAAGCAAATAGCCCAGCTTTTTCCCCATTTTTCTGAGCAAAAGGTTGTAAAAGAAACGCGTAAGTATGTTGCGTTTCCAAGCATTGATCAAGCTCATCTTGTTCCGCATTTAACAGGTGGAGCGATTGATCTAACACTAGGAGATTTAGAGGGGAATGCGTTAAATTTAGGTTCAGCATTTGATGAAATCAGTGAAAAGTCTGCAACACGCTATTTTGAACAACATCCAAAGGAAGATTGGGAAGCATGTGTTCATCGACGTCTTCTGTATAACTGTATGACCATGGTTGGGTTTACGAATTATTCAGAGGAATGGTGGCATTACGATCTTAACAATGTTTCATGGGCAAGACGTGTTGGTGCAAAAGAAGCTAGCTATGGAGCTGTGGAAGCAATGATCCAAGACAATAAAGTAAAGGAGTTTCGATTTCTATGAAGGTCTATATTAGTGCAGATATTGAAGGGATTACTGGTACAACAGCTTGGAGTGAGACGGAGCTAAACGCGCCAGATTATCAGTTTTTCCAAAAGCAAATGACAAGGGAAGTGGAAGCCGCTATAGAGGGGGCTATTCGTGGTGGAGCAACTGAAATATTACTAAAGGATGCCCATGATTCGGCACGTAATCTTGATATTTCTAATTTACCAGTAAATTGCAAGATTATACGAGGTTGGACGTATGACCCGATGTGTATGGTTGCAGGACTTGAAAAGAGCTTTGATCGCGCGATTTTTATTGGGTACCACAGTAAAGGGGGAAGTGCGCGTAATCCTTTGGCACATACGCTTTGTGTTTTTGCGGATGTAAAAATTAATGGGGAGTATGCGAGTGAATTTTTAATTAATACGTACGCGGCTGCTTTACATGGTGTTCCTGTTTCATTTGTTAGTGGAGATGTGGGGTTAACAGAGGAAATTCAATCAATCAATAATCATATCCTCACATTTGCTACAAAAGAAGGGATCGGAAATGCGACTATTAGTGTCAGCCCGCAGCTGACGATTAAAGAAACGAAACGACTTGTTGAGGACTCAATGAAAGTTCCTCGGGAAGATTTGAAAGTACCATTACCGGAGCGCTTTGTAGTGGAAATCATTTATCGTGATCATACGCGTGCATATCGAAACTCGTTCTATCCGAATGCTACGTTTAAACCACATAATACAGTGGAATTCGTAACGGATAATTTTTATGAGGTGCTTCGAATATTACAATTCTTAACATAAGCAACGTAAAGGTAGGTGAATGGATGAAAATAAAAAATATTATCGTAGGGAAAGTTAAAGCACCGCTTATAACACCGTTTAAAACAGCTTTAAGAACAGTGCACAGCATTCACAATATTGCCGTCTATGTTCACACTGATGATGGGCAAATAGGCATCGGTGAAGCTGCACCAACTGCAGCCATTACTGGTGAAACACTAGGGTCCATTTCGCACGCTATAGAGGAGTATATCAAGCCAGCCATTATCGGGATGGATATTGAAGAATTGACAGCAATTATGGAGCGAATAGACAGCAGTATTTATCAAAACACCAGTGCGAAAGCTGCCGTAGATATTGCGATTTATGATTTATTGGCGAAACACTATCATACACCGCTGTATAAATTACTAGGGGGCTACCGGAAAGAATTAATTACAGATATTACGATAAGTGTAAATGATTCTGAAGAAATGGTGAAGGACAGTATAGCTGCTGTTCAGCGAGGTTTTCAAATTTTAAAAATCAAGGTGGGGAAAGATCCAGAAGGTGATGTAAAGCGGGTTATTGCTATTCGTGATGCAGTTGGACACGCCATAACATTACGAGTGGACGCGAATCAGGGCTGGACACCGAAGCAGGCTGTACAAATTATTGGCGCACTTGAAGATGCAGGGACGAATGTTGAATTGGTTGAGCAGCCTGTTCATTGCCACGATCTAGTAGGAATGCAATTCGTGACGGCTAATACATTGACGAACATTTTGGCGGATGAAAGTGTTTTCTCTGCAAAAGATGCCTATACAATTATTGAAAAGCGAGCTGCCGATTTGATTAATATTAAGCTCATGAAAACGGGAGGCATATATCAAGCACAGAAAATTTGCCACATTGCGGAGGCAAACGACATACCATGCATGATTGGCTGTATGCTAGAGACAAAAATTAGCGTAAGTGCTGCTGCACATTTTGCCGCATCACAGAAAAATATCACGATGATAGATTTAGATGGACCTAGTTTATGTGTGAAAGATCCTATTGCCGGGGGTCCAATATTTGAAAATGATCGAATTAGGATGACGGATGCGGTTGGGGTAGGATTTTCAATGTAGCTTCATCAGTGGAAGTGTTTCACCCTCCACTGATGAACAAAACGGGCTTTTACGGGTAGTTAACCTCCCCACTTATATATCTTGAAGTGGGAGTCTTGTACTTGACGATTTCGCTTACGGTACATATAAATCGCTACCCGTTTATGCGAGATAAAAAGATTGCTAGGGGGATGCTTATGATGAAAAGGTATTGGTTGCTTTTCGCGTGTCTAGTTGTAATGCTTTGTGCAGCCTGTAGTGACGATTCTTCAAGTGAAAAAAAATCAGAGTATCGGGTTGTTTATTCTGGGGAAATAAAGACGCTAAATTACTTAAAGACCTCTGAAACGAATGAGTTTGCTGTAGCAGCGAACTTAGTGGATGGATTAATTGAGTATGATAAGTATGGTGTTGTGCAACCGGGCTTAGCGAAAGAATGGTCATCAAATGACGATGCTACTGTTTGGACGTTCAAGCTTCGTGACGATGCAAAATGGGTTACACATGACGGTAAAGAGTATGCGGATGTTGTTGCTCAAGATTTCGTAGATGGCTTGCATTATGTACTTGATGCAAAAAATGAATCATCGACAGCTTGGATTGCAACGGTCGTGAAAAATGGGGAGGCCTTCTATAACGGGGATATGACTGACTTTACGAAGGTAGGCATTAAGGCGATAGATAAGCAAACAGTGGAATATACTTTAGAAACGCCTACACCTTATTTCCTGTCTATGTTGAACTATGTCTGCTTCTTCCCAGTTAACGGTAAGTTTATAGAAGAAAAAGGTGATAGTTTTGGTACAACTCGTGAAAATTTCCTTTATAACGGATCGTTTATTTTAGATAAATTTGAACCGCAAAATGAGCGAGTACTTGTGAAAAATGATAAGTATTGGGATAAAGACAATGTACTGATTGATCGTATTCGCTATAAATACAATAAAGAAGCGGCTACAGTAGCACCAGAATTATTTTTACGAGGAGAAATCGATTCAGCGAGTATTCCAACTTCTATTATTGATGAGTGGTTTAAAGACGAAAAGAAAAAAACACAAATCCGTCAAACACAGAATAACTTCTATACGTACTTCTTTGCATTAAATTTTAATCCGCAGTTTGATGCAGAATACGAGCCTGAAAATTGGAAGAAAGCGGTCAATAATAAAGATTTCCGAAAATCATTGTTCCATGCGCTTGACCGCGAATCTGCGATGCTAACGTTAGAACCTTATAATCCAAAAGATTTACTGAGCAACACAATTACGCCTAAAAACTTTGTCAACGTAGAGGGAGCTGACTATACACAATTAGAACCATTAGCTAATCTAGCAAACAATGACTCCTTTAATAAAGAAAAGGCATTGGAATATAAAGAAAAAGCGAAAAAAGCGCTAGAAGGGAACGTAACTTTCCCCGTAAAAGTGTTAATGCCTTATAACTCTGGTAGTCCAGATTGGGCAAATCGTTCACAAGTCGTTGAACAGCAGATTGAAAAATTATTAGGTACTGATTATGTAGACGTTATTGTAGAGGCCGGACCATCAACAGGCTTTTTAGCAGAGGTTCGTAAACCTGGTAAATTTGCATTCCTTGAAGCTAACTGGGGTCCAGACTATGCTGATCCATCAACGTATACAGATCCATTCACTGCAGACGGTACTTATAATAAACCGGAGCTAGCTGAAGGTTATACAGAAGCAAACGGAAAAACAAAATATCAAAACTTAGTGGACGAAGCAAAAGCGACGATCGATACAGCAAAACGTTACGAGCTGTTTGCGAAAGCGGAAGCGTTCTTAATTGATGAGGCATTTGTCATTCCTTATTCAGTAGGAGGAAGTGGCTATGTTGCTTCTAAATTAAATCCATTCGAGGCTCAATATTCCCCATTTGGTGTGACTGCCGAGAAATTTAAAGGTCAGCGAGTTTTAGAAAAACCAATGAGTAACGAGGAGTTTAAAGAAGCTTTAGCGAAGTGGGAGCAAGAAAGAGCGGATGCGTTAGCTAATGCGGCGAAATAATTGAAAATTCAATTATTTAAAAACCTATCCCGATAATTGTTAGTTGAATCAATCGATCATTAGGGTAGGGTAGTTCATGTTGGAAAAACATGATGGCTCCATTCAAGATAAATATTCAAAAGTAGTGAGTATTGATGAAGGAGATACCGAAATAGAAAAGTCGGGATCTCCTTTAGTCTTTCTGAAAAAGGAGGATGAAGTGATGCTGGGGTATATAGGTAAACGTTTATTACAATCAGTTTTAACACTGTTTATTATTATTACGATTGTTTTTTCATTACTTCGTTTAATGCCTGAAGAAGGTTATTTAGGCGCAGCAGCGGATAAAATGTCACCTGCTCAACAAGAGATCTATTTAACGAATTTAGGTTTACGGGACCCATTACTTGTACAATTGGGGAATTTTTACACGAATTTGTTTCAAGGTGATTTAGGTAAATCGGTTACATATCGGACAGATGTACCAGTCGTCACAATTATTGCAGATAAGATCATGTATTCCTTGCTATTCGGTTTAGGTGCGGTTGCACTCTCTCTTTTAGTAGGGGTTCCGCTCGGAATATTGATGGCCCAGATGAAGGGACGCTGGCTGGACCGTTTGGGTACTGGCTATATTGTCATTGTTGTTGCAGTGCCAGCCGCCGTTTATTATTTAGTCATTCAAATGTATATTACAGAATTTTTACATTTGCCAATGCTTTTTGATGAGTATCAGCCCATTACTTGGATATTACCTCTTACTTCAATGGCACTAGCGCCGACTGCTTCCTATGCGATGTGGATGCGACGTTATATGGTGGATGAACTAAACAAGGATTATATTAAGCTAGCGAAGGCGAAAGGTGTTAAAGAACGTACATTAATGTTTAAACATGTACTACGAAATGCCTTTATTCCGATGGCACAATATTTACCCGCAACTATTCTTTTTACGATTACAGGCTCTATCTACATTGAATCTTTATATTCCATTCCTGGGATGGGGGGCTTACTCGTAGATGCTATACAGCGACAAGATAATACGGTTGTACAGGGCTTAGTGCTTGTTTTCTCTTCACTTGGCATTATCGGACTCATTTTAGGGGATATCGCTATGGCCCTTGTAGATCCGCGGATTAAATTAGGGAAAGGGGAGAGTGTACGTTAATGGGAATGTATTCAGAAGAAATAAACAATATTTCAAACAAATCACGTGAAACATTGTTCGAGTTTGCGGAAGTAGATGACCGTCAAGCTGAAGAAACAGCTTACTCTAATTACTCTTATTGGCGTTCAACTTGGAAATCCTTTTTGAAAAACCGCATCGCTGTTTTTTTATTAGTTGGCGTGCTTATTATCGTAACCTTTACGATTTTACAGCCGTATTTACCAGCGCAAAAATCACCGACTGAAATATATCTTGATGAGCAAACAGGTCTCCAAGCACGTAATATTGCGCCAGGCACTGAATTTTGGTTTGGAACAAACTCCATTGGCCAGGATTTATGGTCACGTATTTGGGCAGGGACAAGGACCTCGCTATTTATTGGCTGTGTCGTTGCTTTAGTAGAGGCTATCGTAGGTATTACGATTGGTACGCTTTGGGGTTTTTCGCGTAAATTAGAGCTACCTATTACGCAGCTTTACAACGTCGTTGATAATATACCGACGACTATCGTACTTATTTTAATGTCCTATATTTTGCGACCGAGTATTTCAACCATCATCATTGCTATGTGTATTACCGGCTGGGTAGAAATGGCGAGGTTTATACGCAATCAAATTGTTATTTTACGAGATCGTGAATATAACTTAGCGTCAAAATGTTTAGGAACACCTGATTACCGAATTATTGTGAAAAATCTATTACCCTATCTTATTTCTGTCATTATGCTACGAATGAGTTTAGCTATTCCATTTGCAATAGGCTCGGAAGTTTTTTTAACATACATCGGATTAGGGCTACCGATTAGTGAACCATCTTTAGGAAATTTAATCAATGAAGGCCGAGTGCTCATGATGTCTCCAGAATTAAGATATCAGCTCATTTTCCCAAGTATTGTATTAAGTATCATTACGATTGCATTTTATATTATAGGGAATTCATTTGCAGATGCAGCAGATCCGAAAAATCACGTATAAAGGGGGATGATGGAAGTGACACAAACTAATTCACCTATTTTAACCATTCAAAACCTTGTCATTAAATTTACACTTCGTGGCAGAGTGCTAATGGCTATTCGCAATATTTCCCTTGATTTATACAAAGGTGAAAGCCTTGCAATCGTTGGCGAATCAGGTTCAGGAAAATCCGTTCTCATGAAATC
This sequence comes from Lysinibacillus sp. EB271-A1-10B, assembly GCF_058791335.1. Taxonomy (NCBI): domain Bacteria; kingdom Bacillati; phylum Bacillota; class Bacilli; order Caryophanales; family Bacillaceae; genus Lysinibacillus; species Lysinibacillus sp. EB271-A1-10B. The sequence continues at coordinate 30,218 of NZ_JBYTDL010000010.1, read as the reverse complement.
AATTATGGGCTTGCTCGATAAAAATGGCCACATTGATCAGGGGCAGATCCTCTACAATAATCAGGATTTAGCACAGTTTAGAACCGAGCGGGAGTGGCTAAGCATTCGTGGAAAAGAAGTGGCAATGGTGACACAGGATCCAATGACATCATTAAATCCGCTTAAAACGATCGGTAAGCAAATCGAGGAATGCGTTCATCTACATCAAAGCTTAAAGGGGAAAGCCGCATACGAAGAAACCTTAAAATTGTTAAAAGATGTAGGCATATATGATGTGGAAAAGCGCTATAAGCAATATCCTCACGAATTTTCCGGTGGTATGCGTCAACGAATCGTAATAGCGATTGCGCTAGCATGTAAGCCCAAAATATTAATTTGTGATGAACCAACAACTGCATTAGATGTAACAATCCAAGCACAAATTTTACAGCTGCTAAAAAATCTCCAACAAAAATATGGACTAACAACCGTTTATATAACCCATGATTTAGGCGTTGTCGCGAAAGTTGCCGACCGAATTGCAGTGATGTACGCAGGTGATATAGTTGAGGTGGGCAAGACGCATGAAATTTTCTTTAACGGCAAGCATCCTTATACTTGGGCGCTTATTTCTTCATTGCCGCAACTAGGCTCAAAAGGGCAGCAGCTTTATTCCATCAAGGGTACTCCACCGAATCTTTTTCAAGAAATTAAAGGAGATGCCTTTGCGCCTCGCAATCAATATGCGTTAAAGATTGATTTTGTGGAACGTCCTCCATTTTTTCAGGTGAGTGACACACATTATGCACGTACATGGCTATTGGATCCACTTGCTCCGAAAGTAGAGCCACCTGAAGCATTACAAGAATTTTTCGCAGAAGGGAGACGATACGCGCATGAGTCATAAAGACGTGTTAGTTGAGGTGAAAAATTTAAAGGTCGTTTTTGGTAAAGGCAAAAATAAATTTATAGCTATTGATGATGTCAGCTTCGATATTTTTAAAGGTGAAACGTTCGGTTTAGTAGGTGAATCAGGCTCAGGAAAAACAACAATCGGTCGAGCGATTATGCGGATCAATGAAGTCAGCGAAGGACAAATACTGTATCACGGTAAGAAGCTAAATGGCAAAATATCAAAAGAGTGGGATCGAGAAATTACACAGAAAATCCAAATGATTTTTCAAGATCCTATGGCATCGCTAAATGAACGAGCAAAGGTAGACTATATTATTTCCGAGGGACTTATTAATACAAAAAACATCAAAAATGAAGCCGATCGTCAACAGAAGGTACGCAATGCATTATTAAATGTTGGATTATTACCGGAGTTTTCTAGTCGTTTCCCACATGAATTTTCAGGAGGGCAGCGTCAGCGTATCGGAATTGCACGTGCACTAGTAATGGAGCCAGAGTTTATTATTGCAGACGAACCAATTTCAGCTTTAGATGTATCCATTCGTGCACAAGTATTAAATTTACTAGCAAACTTACAGCAGCAAAATGATTTAACCTATTTATTCATTGCGCATGACTTATCGGTAGTCCGATTTATTACAGACCGAACTGCAGTAATTTATAAAGGTAAAATTGTTGAGCTAGCAGAGACAGAAAAGCTGTTTACTAATCCAATTCATCCATATACAAGGGCATTATTATCGGCAGTACCTGAACCAAATCCTTATAAGGAGCGTGATAAAGTCGTAGAAATCTATGATCCGTCACAGCACCGCTATGACATTCAGCCACCGTCATTTTTCGAAATAGAGGAAGGCCATTTTGTATTGGCCAATGAAGAGGAATTGGAAAGATACCGTACTTCACTAAAGATGGAGGTAAGCAAATGATTCGTCCAAAGGCATTGAAAAAAGGTGACACTATTGGTTTGATAAGTGCTTCAGGTGCAACCCCACCAGAAAAATTTCTCCCCGCAGTTAAAAGTATTGAAAAACTAGGTTTTAAGGTAGTTCCTGGGGAAACGTGTCGGGCTAGGCATGGCTACTTAGCAGGCTCTGATGAGCTAAGAGCCTCTGAAGTTAATCAAATGTTTAGAGATCCAAATATTGATGGCATCTTCTGCATACGTGGAGGTTACGGAGCGACGAAAATTTTACCGTTTTTAGATTTCGATATGATCAAGGCAAACCCAAAAGTATTTGCTGGCTATAGCGATGTGACAGCATTACATATCGCTTTTAACCAAACATGTGGCTTTGTCACGTATCATACACCAATGCCATCTACAGAATTTATTCGGCTAGAGATGGATCCATATACATGGAATTCCTTTATCCAAAGTGTGACAGCAACAGAACGGACGGACTACTGCCTTGAAAATCCACCTGGACGTACAATGACAACGATTGTAGCTGGAAAAGCAACAGGACAGCTTATTGGTGGGAACTTAACATTAGTTACCGCATCTCTTGGAACTCCTTATGAAATTGATACAAAGGGCAAAATATTATTTTTAGAGGATGTAGACGAGAGTCAGCAACGTGTTGATCGGATGCTTACGCAGCTAAAATTAGCAGGCAAACTAGATGAGGTGGCAGGTATTTTACTAGGAGCTTGGACAAATTGTGGTCCTGAAAATCCAAAACATCCAGAGCATAGCCTATCCCTACAAACCATTTTCCAAGAAATTTTAGGTCCATTCCATAAACCCATTATTAAGGACATTACTTGTGGCCACATCTTACCAACGATGTCACTGCCACTAGGTCGTACGATCACAATGGATACGGAGAATCAGATGATAAAAGTGATAGAGTAGGTGAAATATGAAGCAAACGATAACAGAGATTCTTCAAAATGCTCCCTATAATGTGCATATGTTTGTGAAAGATTGTAAGACTGAGCAATTTTTCATTAGTGAAAAGCTAGAAGACACGTTTTCAAGTGGTAGCTTAATAAAGGTACCTATACTGCTTGCTGTTCTGAACTATTTAGAAAGTAACAACCATTCTTTAGAGCAAGAGATTGAGATAGCGCCAGAAGAGTGGGTTGATTTTAGTGTTATTAGTGAGCAGCGTCTAGAGCAAAGTACCATCTATGAGCTTTTAGTATGGATGATTATTACAAGTGATAATACAGCAACAAATGTATTAATCGATTTTCTAGGGATGGATGCACTCAATCATTATTTTCGTCAAATAGGGCTTAAGCAAACAATCATTCAACGGAAGATGATGGATTTTGAAAAGCTTGCAAAAGGCTTTGATAATACAACGTCGGCAAGTGATATGGCACTATTATTTTCACGAATTTATCGTAAGGACTTGTTATCATTAGCATTTAGTGAGCTAACAATCGATATTTTAAGTCGCCAACGAATACACGAATCATTAAGTCGTTATTTAGTAGATGATGTGAAACTTGCTCATAAAACAGGTGGTCTTGAAACGGTAGATCATGATGCAGGGATTGTGTACAGCAGATCGGGGGATTATCTCATAGGTGTTTTCGTAACAGAGGTTACGAATAATGATTATGCGAGGCAGCTAATCGGTCGTATTTCCAAAGTTGTTTACGAATACTTGGTGAAGCGGAAGGAGCGGATAGAATGAATGCCATTGTGACGTCCATGATCGCAAATTTACACGCAAAGCCAGATGAATCCTCAGAATTAGTGGATGAGGTACTATATGGGATGTCGGTAAAAATTATAGAAGACATAGATGAGAACTGGGCACGCATACAAACCGCTTATCGCTATGAAGGCTATTGCCAAAAAGCTAACTTAATAGTTGATAAAACAAAAACAGATACTTGGCGACAAGAAGCAAACCATTTTATTAACCAAAGCTTCGCCGATGTTTTGCAGCAGCCTCGAATTCAAAGTGCGAAAATGATAACGCTCGTTAAAGGTTCAATCATCTGTTCGATTACTATTGACGGGTTAGATCCTGAATGGGCAGTAGTGCAATTAGTGTCGGGGGAGACTGGCTATGTACGTAGGCAATGGTTACAAGAAAAAATTCCAGTAAACAGCTTATCTGAGCAACAAATACGAGAAAATGTGGTCCAAACAGCGCTTAGCTATTTAGCAGCACCCTATCGCTGGGGAGGGAAATCACCACTTGGTATTGATTGCTCAGGTTTATGTTCAATGGCGTATATGCTAAATGGTGTATATATATATCGCGATGCCAAAATTGTTGAAGGTTTTCCTATCAAGGAAATATCTTTAGGGAACATACAAAAGGGAGACTTAATATACTTCCCAGGTCATATGGCTTTATATATAGGGGAGCTTCTTTATGTACATTCCTCGCTAGGCGGGAATGAGGTTAATATTAATAGTCTTGACGAGCAGCATCAGCACTATCGGAGTGATTTGGCAAATTCTATTACTGCTATTGGGAGCTTATTTAAATAAAAGATTTAGAGAAGCTTGATTTGGCTTCTCTTTTTCAATTTTTGATAAGAATCGGGAAATTATTGATAGAGATAACCTATTTGCATTATGCTATAATGAAATCAAAATTTGAATGATCGGAGGTTATGAATTGAATCTAGAGTTAAAAGAGGTACTACGTTCCGTTTTAAAAGAAGAATTGACGCCGGTTCATAAACGACTAGACAGAATTGACTATCGGTTAGACGGAATGGATCAACGATTAGACGGAATTGACCAACAACTAGATGTAATGAACAAACGTATTGACGACATTGAACAACGCTTAGATAAAATTGAAAATGATGTGCGTGAACTAAAGAGTGATGTGCATGAACTTAAAATTGGACAAGCAGAGCTTCAGAAAAATATTGTCGAACATTTAGGTGAGTTTACTGAAAAAATTGCTCAGCAAGTAGAAGATAGAACTTACGCTTTAAACAAGCGTGTTTTTGACATAGAAACTGTGATTTACAGATTAATAAGTTAATAATAATAGACTTTAAAAGAAAGAAAAAATCTCCATGACAAAAAAATTACATGGAGATTTATTATTAATATTTATAAATATTTAATTGCTGACCAGCCTCAAGTGTATCAGATCGAAGCTGATTCCATTGTTTGATGGACGTAACTTTAACATTATGAGCTTCTGCAATATGCATAAGCGAGTCACCATCAGTTACGGTAATTGTCTTTTTATCTTTGACAGGGCTGTCATACTGTTGTAAATCATACTTTGCTATTAGTGCATTCAGTTTTTCATTGTATCGTGAATCTGTTGCGTAGGAGCCTGTTAAAAACTTCGTAGCATCTGTGTAGGACTTCGCATTGCTTTTAAAAATGCCTGCATAGAAATTTTTGTCCCAAGAAACCCCATTACGCATTAATTTTACATAATCTTGTAAAGATGCCTCATAGGAAGGATATTTGCGGAATTGAGCCATCACCGTAGTCATATTACCTTTCCCGTCATCCTCAGATGTTTCAAATGTCACGGAGTTATTTTGATAACTACCTTTCATACCAAATAAATTATTATTTGGAGCAGATCCAAGACCACTTTGTCCATGCTCACTTTCTAAAACGGCTTGCGCAATGATAATCGATGCATACAAGTCATTTTCGGCACCGAGTTTCCGTGCAATTTCAGCAATTGAACCAATAAACTCTTCTACACTAGGACGATTATCTACAACTACAGGCTCTTCAGTTTCATGCGTATTGAATAGTTGCGTCACCATAAAAAACGAAATACAAATAACAATAATAGTAATCATAAGTCCTTTGAAAAAATTAATTACGTATTTCATTGTTCATTGATGTTGATAGATTACAACATCTCCCTTCCTCCTTTCTTTTCAATAACGAGGTTCATATATTTCTAATTATTCCAGAGTCATTAATAGAAATAAAGTCATGTTTTGTTTTATAGAGTATATCATTCATAGAACGATAAAACCCTTCATTTAGTTCCTTAATTTCCAGCACTTTTTAGAAATGAAAGGAGATTGAATAGTAGTTATACGTCCTCAAAAATAGTATACGATTTTCTATGAAAATTATGAGACAAATAGAGTAAAGCGTCAAGATGACTAACGTTTTGATATAAAACAAAAAATTAAGTTTGAAATGACTTTAGATAGTGAAATATATATAGGAACACGTTGTATCTTAAAAAAGTGTTAGTTCTAGACCTACTATGCTTAACGTATATGAAATGAAGAAGACTATAATAGTAGTTTATTTCTATATTAAAACATTAAGTAAATAGACAATGTGTGTTCTCAAAAAAATCAAGGAATTCTTGCAAAGTGGATTAGCTGATTGGAGTGAAGCTGGGCCCTAGGAAAGCGGCTAGTCGGAACGGAAATCAACTCCATCATTGTAACAAGTGGGTCTACGTAGCAATTTTTAATGGCGATTAAAATTGATGTAACAACTGAGGGTATTCGTTTAACAGGTAGTGACGCTGAAAAGGAGCTTATACAATGATAGCATTTGAAAATGTTACAAAAAAATATGCAAATGACCAAGTCGCAGTGAAAGCTATTCATTTAGAGATCAAAAAGGGAGAATTTTTTGTTCTTATTGGACCTAGTGGCTGTGGAAAAACAACATTATTAAAAATGATTAATCGTTTAATTCATTTAACAGAAGGAACTATTCGAATTAATGGTAAAAGAATAAGTGATTACAACATTCATGAATTGCGATGGAATATCGGCTATGTCCTTCAACAAATTGCGCTTTTTCCTCATATGACGATTGAAGAAAATATAGCTGTTGTGCCTGAATTGAAAAAATGGAGTAAACCGCAAATCCAGCAACGAGTTCATGAGTTATTAGATATGGTTGGACTTGAACCAGATAAATATAGTCAGCGCAAACCAACAGAGCTTTCTGGTGGTGAGCAGCAAAGGGTCGGTGTTGTTCGTGCATTAGCAGCGGATCCCGAAATCATTTTAATGGATGAGCCTTTTAGTGCTTTAGATCCGATTAGCCGCACAAAATTACAGGATGATCTTCTTGAGCTTCAGCAAACAATACAAAAAACGATCGTCTTTGTTTCGCATGATATGCAAGAAGCCTTAAAACTAGGTGATCGAATATGCGTAATGAAGGATGGGGAGATTGTGCAGATTGGTACTCCGCAAGAAATCATACAAAATCCTGTTAATGATTTTGTTCGAGAATTTATTGGGGTAGAAGAGTATGGGGAGAATACTTTCAATATCCAAAATGTAATTGAACCTATTGCAGTTGAGAATATTCAAAGAAATCAAGAGAACACCATTTCCTTCAATGATTCTTTACAGACCATTCTTCAGAAATTAGCTCATTATGAATGTTTGGGTGTAGAAGAAAAAGGGGAAATGATAGGTGTTGTCACAAGAGCATCCATGCTTCAATATTTAGCACAGGATTCCTTAGAAAGAGGTACTTTAAATGGCTAATTTTTTTGAGGTGTTGAGCGAACGAAAAGACCAGCTATTGGCATCTTTATTAGAGCATATTCAAATTTCTTTCATTGCGCTATTCTTTGCCGTGTTGATTGCTATTCCTCTAGGGATCTATTTAACGAATAAAAAGAAAATAGCGGAAAGTATTATTGGTATTAGTGCAGTTTTACAAACGATTCCTTCATTAGCGTTATTAGGGTTATTGATTCCGTTGTTTGGCATCGGAAAGGTACCAGCAATTATTGCCTTAGTTGTTTATGCACTTCTTCCGATTTTACGTAATACGTTTACGGGGATTAACGAAGTAGATCCATCTTTAAAAGAGGCAGCGATGGCTATGGGGATGAATACGCGAAAGCGATTAGTGAAAGTAGAGTTGCCTCTTGCTATGCCGGTTATCATGGCGGGGATTAGAACAGCTATGGTATTAATCGTTGGAACAGCAACATTAGCAGCATTAATCGGAGCTGGGGGATTAGGAGATATCATTTTGCTTGGTATTGACAGAAACAATACAGCTCTAATTATTTTAGGGGCTGTTCCTGCCGCGATTTTAGCATTAGTGTTCGACTTCTTACTGAAAAAGCTAGAATCACTGTCGTTTAAAAAAACAATTTCAGCATTGAGTATGATTAGTGTTGTGGCATTAGTAATGATTGTCTTCCCACTACTAAACCTCAAAGAGAAAGAAGAGATTATCATTGCAGGGAAGCTTGGCGCTGAGCCAGAGATTCTAATTAATATGTATAAAATGCTAATCGAACATGAAACAGATTTAAAGGTGCAATTAAAACCTGGGCTTGGTAAGACTTCCTTTGTATTTAATGCTCTTAAATCTGGTAGCATTGATATCTATCCAGAATTTACTGGAACGGCAATTTCAGAGTTTTTAAAAGAGGAAGCTATCAATAATAATCAAGAGGATGTTTATCATCAGGCGCAAGAAGGAATGATGAATAAGTTTGATATGGTGATGCTTAGTCCGATGAAATATAACAATACGTATGCATTGGCAGTATCAAAGCAAATGGCTGAAACCTATCATTTGCAAACAATTTCTGACATTAAACCTATTCAAGAAAAGATAAAAGCCGGTTTCACATTGGAATTTAATGATCGAGAAGATGGTTATTTGGGCATTCAAAAAAATTATGGTATTTCACTTTCAAACATAACGACTATGGAGCCAAAGCTTAGATATCAGGCAATCGAATCAGGTAATATAGACTTATTAGATGCTTATTCAACGGATAGTGAAATACGTCAATATCATCTGAAAGTTTTGGAAGACGATCAGCAACTATTTCCACCTTATCAAGGAGCTCCATTACTAAGGAACGAAACGCTAGAGAAGTATCCTGAAATTGAAGCAGCTTTAAATAAGCTGGCAAATCAAATAACAGATGATGAGATGCGCGAAATGAATTATCGAGTAAATGTAGATGGCCAAAACATAGAAGACGTGGCACGTGAATATTTAATAAAAGCAGGACTGTTGTAAGACGAAATCACAAGTAGCTAGAAAAGAGATATATTTATCTTTTTTTTAGCTACTTTTTATTAGTTTTAGGCTGTTTTTGTAAAGATAGTGGCCAACCAAAATTATTGTCATAAGGTTATGGCATATTTTGGATTATTAGAAAGGTCGAATGAAATAGTATAATTAAGCGTAATGTTACTAGTTTTGTAATAGGTGCCAAGTTTGATTAAAAAATTATGCTTGGACATTTAGAAGATACTGTCCGAGTAATGATCGAATACATAGAGAAAAGAGAATTGAAAGAATGCGTATGATTTTTTGGACTATTGTAACAAGCGGGCTAACTTTGGCAATGGTCGGGTATATGATCCATTTATTGAAAACAAGAAAAGAAAATTTAGATTTTCCTAATCACATTTTTGTAGTGAGTTCAGTATTAGTTATTAGTTTAAGTTTAACGATTGTTCAATTATATGATTGGACATTTAAATGGTCCGGCAATGCACCAATGATAGAGGGACCGTGTACGGTTAAACATGGCGGAGGAAGAACTCCGCAAACAGAGATCGTTTTTGAAGAAAAGACACTTTCAGCAAGTTTGTGGAATCGAGATGCAACTGTTGGAGAATATGCACATTGCATAGCAACATATATGCTGCTCACTGAGGAATTAATTGAAATCCACCTTGATACTAAAGAAAAAACTGAGGCTGTTTCTAAAAGATTGTTGCTATTCAACTAGTTGAAGAAGTGATTATAAACTTTATTGGTCTGAGTTTAAGTTAAAAAACTTTAAAGCAAAAAAAGGTGGTTTAATGATGGGTGTATTATCCTTAATTACAGGGGTTGTTTGTATAGTGATTACGTTTCGTATTTACATACCGGAGATAATGAAAGCCGATTCTGTAAAGGAAAAGTGGATGGAGTTTTTTGATTTTGTTACAGATCCTTTCACAGGATCAAGTTTGTTTTATTTAGGTCTGCTACTAATGCTATATGGTTTAATAAGTATATAAAATTCAATTTGAATATTTTTTAACAGAGTTAATTCTTTATATTTTGTCGATTAATTCTGTTTTTTTATGTTTTAATAACAATAATCTATACGTTAGAAGCCTAGTTTTATCAGGAATTTCGAAAAGGGAAATGAGACTATATTCTTGGGTATATTATACTTATTTTCTAATAACTTTGAGTGATACAGCCTTTTTAGTACATTGATAATTATTATTCAAAGAAAATAACTTGAAAAAGTTCAAATTATGAAAATAATGGTAATTGAAAAATAAGATTGAATTATTCAATAAACAATATTTGGATGTTCGTTGCTTCGATAGTATAATTTCTTCCAGTGCAAGTTGTTTTGGAGCTAAATATGGATTAAAATGGGTATCGGCTCAAAAAAATAGCTTTTATTATTCGTTTTTACTGTTGAGCCAAAAAATCAATAAAGAAACAACTTGGAGGAAGAAATGAAAAAAAGTTTATTTTTAATGTCTTCGCTAATTTTATCGACTTCAATTATTCTTAGTGGTTGTGGGAAAGAAGGGGACGAAACAAAGAAAGACGATGAACCAAAGAAAGTACAGGAGGAAAAAGGACAAGAAAAAGATAAAGTCCAAAAGGAAGAACCTAAAAAAGATCAAGAATCAACAAAAGGTTCAGTTGACTTCGCTTCCTTAATTTCTTATATGGAGAAGGAAACACAAGGGAAAACTAAAGTTCTTTTTGAAAATAATGAATCACAAGTACATAAAATGGAGAATGTTTCAATTTCACTTGATGCATATTCAGTAGTAGAGTTAAAGGATTTCCACACAGACTTTAATATTCCATTTAACGAAGAAAATAACGGTGGTGTCATTTTAGCTAAATATACAGTGAAGAATGATATGGATAAAGATGTTTATTACATGCCTAGTTTAGACGTTACATTTACGGGTGCTAGTAAGTATTATACGAATGATAAGTATTTGATTCCGGAAGAAGATCAATTACCGAGAAAACTAAGCTTCGAAACGGATTATTTGATAAAAGCGGGTGAGGCGGTAACTGGGTATATCGCTTATCCATTCGGTGAAACAGATTTAGCAAAAATCTATGAATTGGGTACAGTATCAGTAATGATTCCAGTACCGCTTGCCGAAAAAGAAAAATATGATACTACTATTGGTACTGAAGGAAGATTTAATCTTGCTTTAAATACAGATGGCACGAAAAAAGTATCAAGTAATTCAACATTTTATCAAGATAAAGTAACAATGGACAATATGGGTGAAAAGAAGATTCTAAAGGAAAAAAGCGACATCAATGAAAGTAAAAAAATAGGTGATGTAAATGCTACTTTAGAAGGGTATCAGTTTACAAAATTTACACCTAATGAGGTGGAAGCTCCTCGTTTCTCGAATTTCACAAACGGTGTCACTTTATTAACAGTTAAATTTAAACTTGAAAATAAAGCTACTAGTGAAATTGGCTTATCTTCTATGTCCTCAAAATTAACAGTTAATGGTGGCATGCAATATTTATTAAGCGAAGGTATGCTATTAAACTATAAGCCTAATGACATTATTAAAGCTGGTGAAAATGGCGAGCTTTTACAAGTATTCGTATTAGATCAAGAGCAGTATGAAAAAATTTGGAAAGATAAAGCCTTTGACATTGAGTTGGGTCCGATCCGAAATAAAGGAGCAGAGGATACTTCTAAAGGTAAAAAAGAAACATTTACATTACCAAAATAAATGGCTGGAGCCCTCTCGTAAATTGAGAGGGCTTATTTTACCATCCGCTTAGACCTAATCCTTTGCGATGGGACGATTCAAGCATCACTAGTTTTTTCTCCCATTCATCACATTTCTTTTCCCAATAATGAGAAGGAAGTATAGACGGATCAAACTTCCGTAATGTAGTCCTTAATTGATGAGGGATAGCTAGTATTTCATCACTAAACTTCATTTCGTCTTTATCTCGAAAATTATTATAGTATTTCACAATTTTATTGACGCATCGTTTATATGCCGCTAAAGAATGACAAAAAGTCTCTATTGATGAATTTACATAAATGCGTTCTATGTTTTCAAAATTGCTGTAGTCAATTAAGAGAATTTCATCACTAACTTTACTGAGTACAAAATATTCATGATTGGCATGCTTTTTAATCAGATAGAAATCCTCAAACATTAAATACATCGGTAGTTTATTGATAATATCTGCATAGTACCAATCACCTTCAAGTTTCTTTAAAGGTTCCTCCTCACCAGATTGTTCTAATTTTGATGCTTCCGCTTTTAATTCCGCCTCTTTAAGGGAGGTATAGCTTCTCAAAAATCCTTTCGCAATCGATAAAAATTTATATTTTCTGCGGAACTTTTCAAAGTCGTCTTCAATATTCTCAACTAGAAAGTTAATTGTAGTTTGAGAGATTCCTATTTGATCCATTTGTAAGATCATTCTGTATGTAGGTAAAGATTCCAATTCTATTTCATCCCTTTCAAGTTGTAACTATTGCCTTTTGTCCTAGTATACCTAATTCAGTATGCGTGATGGTATTAAAATTAAACAATAATTTTTTAATGATAAACATTAATTAATTATTGAAAAGGGTATAGTGAGATGTATAATTAACAATAAGAGAGGGGATGCTTGGAATGGAACAAATAATCCAAAGTAAAGAATTTCTATTTTTAACAAAAGGGTTACGTTTAATTTTTACAATCATGATGGTTTTAATTATAATTGGACTTATTATGATAGGCGTATTATGTGCAGGGGTAATTTTTGTGCCGGAGAATAGTGTAAATAATTTTCTAGAACAAGGTAATATAACAGCTTTCATTCATTTAGAAGGGATTCAAATTGAATTAGCAGATAAGGTAATGGAAAATATTCAGTATACGAAAATGAGTGTCGTGAAATTACTATTGACTGCTACAATCTACATAGGATTATTATTATTCATCGTTGTTCAAGTAAGAAATCTATTGAGTAATTTAAGTAAAGGAATTATTTTTTCAGAAAAGAATAGTAGAAAAATAGAATGGATAGCTTATACTGTAGTTGTATTAAGCTTGACAGTAGATACATTTCGCACGTACATTGCTTATACAGTTACTGAACAAATACAATTAGGTGAGTTGTTAGTAGGTACAGGTTTGATAAAAGAGATAAGCTTTCAATTTCCCGGAATTAATTGGACTTTATTATTATGTGGTTTCGTCATTTGGACGATAGCACGTGTATTCCGATATGGTGCGTTTTTACAGGATGAATATGATGCAAGAGCTTAGGAAGTGAAAAAATGACGATAATTATTCGATTAGATCGAATGCTTGCTGATCGAAAAATGCAGCTAAGTGAGCTAGCAGAAAAAGTAGATGTGTCGATTGTCAATCTATCCAACTTAAAAACTGGAAAGGTTAGAGCTGTGCGGTTTTCTACGTTGAATGCAATATGTAAGGCATTGAACTGCCAGCCAGGAGATATTTTGGAGTATATAGACGATGAAGAATAACAGAGACCCGAAGCGTGAATGCTATTCGGGTCTCGATTTTTTTTACGGTAATTGACGATGTGAAATAAGAACTGTAAAATAAAAAAGACCGACCAGACGGTTTTTTCTTCAGTCAGTAGAAGACTCCTACCTGTGAAGGTGGCGAGATGAATGCTGACGAGGTTTCTATTCAGTGGGTGGTTTCTAAACCCCTACTGAATGAAGACAAAGCCTCCGGCGGATGTCACGGATTTTTAAAGGAATGAGAAAATGATGTTAGCCTAAAACCTTCGCAACCTGCGAAAACGGCTAACTGACCTGCATCGGTAAAAACGCCACGTCCTGTGGCATTACGAAATGACCGACATCGTGTCGGCCCTCGTGCAGGCCTGGGGACAATTCAAAATCCGGACGCAATTACGCCAAGGCGAAAAGGGGGGATTGTGTGTCATCAAAAGCAGATTTAAAACGAATACATATTATTCAAACGGCGATTCAATTTTTAAAGGATAATGATTTAAGTACTTTAACTTTAGAAAGGATAGCCGAAAGGGCGAACATTAGTAAAGGTGGTTTACTGTATCATTTTAATACGAAGGATGCCCTTCAAACTGCAATTGCTGAAACGATTTTAAACGAGGTTATACAATCCTTTGAACATCTAGCAAGTTTTGAGCAAGGGACAGGAAGGCTGTCGAGAGCATTTATTTTAACTTCTCAAAAAGATCTTGCGAATGGAGCATCTTTAAATATTGCGGTTCAAATATTGCATAATGACCATTCATCCATCTCAACCGTTTATGAATGTTTATTAGAAGAGTTGTTTCAGGATGGCTTAGAGGCCTCCGTTGTTCATTTGATTCGGTTAACGATTGATGGATTGTATTATTCAAAACTATTAAATATCGCACCGTTATCCGATAAGGCAACAGAAGCTGTCTTTGAACAATTAATGCACATGACAAGGAAGGACTAACATACATGAGTGCTTTAGGTTTTTTATTTATTTCAATTATCGCAGAAGTTTTTGCAAGTTCGATGCTGAAACTTACAAATGGCTTTAAACGATTATTCCCCTCAATTGGTGTAGTGGTTGGCTATGGAACAGCTTTTTATTTCTTTTCTCTAACATTACAATCTTTAGCAATTGGCACTGCCTATGCGATATGGGCAGGAATAGGAACGGCGCTAACGGCATTAATCGGTGTAATCTTTTATAAGGAATTATTTAATAAAAAAAAGCTGATGGGTATTCTATTTATTATTGTTGGTGTAGTTATCCTTAACCTTGCGGGTAGCGGACATTAAGGAGGAATTTGTAAATGAAGGGTTATCTTTTTTTAGCGTTATCTATTGTCAGTGAGGTATTTGCAACTACGATGCTTAAGTTTTCAGAGGCATTTACAATTATAAGTCCATCCATCGCTGTAGCCATAGGATATGGGATTTCGTTTTATTCTTTGTCCTTATGCTTAAAAACGCTGCCATTAAGCCTTGCATATGCCATTTGGTCAGGTATAGGTACAGCCTTAACAGTAATTGTCGGAATTGTTGTGTGGGGAGAAATGTTTAATTTATACTCAGCAATCGGAATTACACTAATTATTGGCGGTGTAATTCTGCTAAATCAGGGGGACCAACAAAGTGTTCAATAAAGTGAAACGTGGAGTTCACTATTAATAATTACTCATCATCAAACGAGCATTAACGGGCAGTTGAACTCCGACCTAACTTCTTTGTTGTTGTTTAGGGAGTCATACTGCCCGTTTATTCTTGCTTTAAAACCTTCTGCAATGAACTTCAAAATATCAATTCTCCAAATGAAAGGTTAACATAATCTAAATTCGGTTAACTATTTTCCCTCAGTTTTCAAGATAAAGAACTAATTTTATAGGTAAATCGAAAAAAGTCGTCATATTCATTGTCTTTACATATGATAAAGAGAAGATGTTGGATAAAGTGAAATGGGAGATTCTTATCCCCGCTGATTGTTCATAAACCAATCAGGCTATTACGGGCAGTAGAACTCCCACTTATATTTTTTACACTAAAACCTTAAATAGGTAGTCTTACTGTCCTGGACGAATGGGCACATGTAGACTTGGGAGGGGCTGGGGGAAATGAATAATGAAAATAAAAGAAACCATTTTCTATGTGAAGCGCTCTACGACATAAAAGCACTCCAAGATATGATAAAGGATTTTCATTCTAAATACTTTGGTCAACTGCTTGTGAAAATTGTGGGAAGTGATACAATTCCCTTTTTTTTAATTACACAAAACGGTACCCATTTAAGGTTAATGGATACGGTAAAGCAGTTTGAAACAGAGTTTTTTCGTATAGAGGCTATTGATAAAGAACTTTGTCGAGGAACTGTTTCGCTTTTGCGTGCTTATGATTATGAAGGGCATGATACGAATTTAATTGCAGAGGTTGTCAGATTAGAGCGAACGTCCACAGTAAAATCCATTGAATTAAGTAGTATTTCTGCGATTCAGTTACTGAAGCCAGACATGTTAAAAGGGAAATTTATCATTGAGCCCAAATGGTGATGAAATTTTTAACTTTTTGCAGCCTATTAAAATAACATGAAAATTAGAGCATCTGTCTATATGCACGTTGTATGACTGAATTTATTAAAGAGAGAATCGTATGAAGGGAAGAGATTAATGAATGACAATTATTGGAATGTTACATCATCGTCTAGATCCTCGAACAGTTATTAAGTCTTATGCGTTTGCAGCTGTCGCAAAAGCAGAAGGGGCTCAATTTTTTTACTTTACACCAAAAAGTGTTAACTTCGATGATCGTTCCATTAGAGGAAAAGTATATGAAAATGGTGATTGGCATGAAAGAACGATGCCTTTCCCAGATGTTATATACAATGCAGGGAGTCCAGAAAAATTATCCGTATCAAAGGACATTATTGAGAAATTGAAAAAGGAAATCCCTTTTACAACCTATTCTATAGGGAATAAGTGGAATGTAATGAAGCGGCTGAAGGAAGCTAAGGAGTTCGAAAAGTATTTAATTCCATCTGAAATTGTAGCAAATATTGATTTATTCCATAAATTTATCGCTTTTTATAGAAAAGTCGTATTTAAACCGACAGATGGCCGTAAGGGTAAAGGGATTTATTTTATTTCGAAAGTAGGAAGTACTAACTTTGAAGTAAAAAAGGATTCTGAAACGACTGTTTGTTCCAAGTCACAGCTAGATGAAATAATTAGAGGGCAGCTTTCTACAGGCACCTTTATCGTGCAACCCTATATTCAATCCACAACAAAAACAGGTCAAGTTTATGATTTTCGTCTTCATGTTCAAAAAAACGGTGAAGGTAAATGGGTTATAACGACGATTTATCCACGAATTGCACCAAATGGCTCTATTATACCTAATATAAACAATGGTGGATTTACGAATTATTTAGATCCTTTTCTAGAGCAGGAATTTAAAGAAGAGGCCTTTGATATTCGGCGTATGTTAGAGCATTTTTCCTTATCGCTAGCTCAACATTTAGATGAAATTCAGATGGTGCAATTTGGAGAAGTTATTGATGAAATTGGCATTGATATAGGCTTAGATGAACATCGGAAAATTTGGATGTATGAAGTAAACTGGCGACCAGGTTGCCCTCCTGCCTTTTATTTAGAATTAGACGTGGTGATCAATACGATAAGGTACGCCATGTACCTTGCTAACAACCAAAAGCAAATAAAAAGGGAAATTAAGAAACAGAAGAAAAATAAGGATATAAGCGAAGTTAAAAGTGAAAATACACAACAGACGACAAATAAGGCTATTGGCGAAGTTAAAAGTGAAAATACACAACAGACGACAAATAAGGCTATAAGCGAAGTTAAAAGTAAAATTACCCAACAGAAGACAAATAGGGCTTTACCGATTATTGCGATTACCGGCAGTGCTGGAAAAACGACATCAAAAGCATTTCTTGCCTCTATTTTATCGGAAAAATGGAATATTTTTGAGTCAAAAGATTATTGGAATACAACAGAGCATACGAAAAAACATAAAGAAGAAATTAACGATTCGCATGAGGCTGTTGTGTTAGAGTACGGGATGGCCTACCCAGGTATCATAACGAATCACTGTAGTATTATCCAACCGAATATTAGTATTATTACAAATATAGGTTTAGCTCATGTAGGCAACTTTGATGGAGATATTAAAGGCGTGGCCAAGGCAAAATCAGAATTAATACATGGCATGGATCAAAACGGTTTATTAATATTGAATAAGGACGATGACAACTCAAAATATTTAGAGACACAGCAATTTAAAGGAAAGGTATTAACAGTTGGTATTCATGGCACAGCGGACTATAATGCTTATGATATTCAATATAAAGATATCGGTATGACCTTTAAAATAAAGCTACAAGGACAGGAAATGGCTATGTATATCCCCATTTTAGGAGAGCATCATGTTTACAATGCGCTGAATGCGGTTGCAGTTGCAGATTATTTAGGATTTAGTCCAGCAGATATTCAAGCGGGGCTAAACTTTAAAAAACCACCTAGAAGATTAACGATTTATAACTGTTCAGATGATATTACGGTTATTGACGATACGGTTCACTCTCATCCACAGGGCGTACGTGCAGCTATTAATGTTCTTACAAATATAGCAAAGAAACGTAAAGTTGCTATTATTGGGCAAATGCGAGAACTAGGGGATTTGAGAGAAGAGGAATATCGTAAATTGGGTGAATATATTTATGAGCAAGACATAGATTTATTCATCACATATGGCTTTAGAACGGAGGAAATGGGAGCAGCCGCAAAGGCTATAGGGATGGATCCTTCTAAAATTTATCATTTCATTAATAAGGAAAGCTTGCATGCTCTTTTAGAGAAAGTTATAGAACCGTACGACACCATTTTAGTAAAGGGTGCTAGTAAAACGAATATGTTCGAAACGGTTAAATTTTTAGAGCAAACATTTAAAGAATAAATAAAAAAGCCCGAGTAATTGACCTTTTGAAAAGGGACAATTATTCGGGATATTTTTTG
This sequence comes from Lysinibacillus sp. EB271-A1-10B, assembly GCF_058791335.1. Taxonomy (NCBI): domain Bacteria; kingdom Bacillati; phylum Bacillota; class Bacilli; order Caryophanales; family Bacillaceae; genus Lysinibacillus; species Lysinibacillus sp. EB271-A1-10B. The sequence continues at coordinate 11,878 of NZ_JBYTDL010000010.1, read as the reverse complement.
TAGCTAAACAATGAGAGCAGTTTCATGAATCTTAAATCTATGACACTTTTAGAATGAATTTTATTTCTTTTGCGGCATTTATTGCGTTATCTTTTGCTTCATCTAATGTCGCACCTTCCGCAATTACATAGGCATAACGATGTCCCATCGATAAAGGAGGGGTCAGAAATGTTCCTCTTCTCGGCTTCACATATACTTCCACAACTCCCGGTGAATTCGTTGCTCTATTTCTTCCAATAACTTTTTCTAAAATACCTTTACTTTCAACAATTACGTATTTTGTATAGACGAACTTTTTATGCCTAGGATTGATATTAGGGCATTCACCTAAAAATAATTTAAGTGTTTCTTCCACTAAATTAAATCCAAAAGCGGCAGAAATCATTGAATTCATTGCCCCCCCTGAAATTCGAGGATTAATCTCGATAAGCTTCCAGCCATTCTTTGTTAAACGGAGTTCTAAATGCAGTGCCCCATTTTCGATGTTAAACGCTTTAACAATAGATTGGAGCACCTCCTCAAGACCAGTTTGAATTTCTTTAGGAACTTTCACGAGAACCCCGTAACCAGTTATGATAAAACGTTTACCTTGAGTAATTTCTTGTTCAATAATGCCAATGACATGAGGTTGTCGCTTATAGACAAGTGCTTCTACTAAATATTGTGGGCCATCGATATATTCTTCAATCATTAGTGTTTCACGAGGATTTTTACTTCGTAGGTAGCTTAGGTGTTTATTCAGTTCGCTTGAGTCATTTGCTAACAAAACATCTTTGGAGCCTGTTGATTTTGGAGATTTTACAATGAGTGGAAATTTCAAGTTGTTAGGCACGGACTCATTAGGCTTGAGAAGGAAAAATGTAGGAGTATAAGGCTGGTTCTTTAAAAAATTTCTAGTCTTCTCTTTATCCTCCATCATTTCAATAGCTGTTGAAGATGTATAGTTTTCACAAAATTCATCACATAACATAGAGGCAATATGGACATAAGGATCGACAAAACTAACGATAGATTTTATTTCTAACCCAATTTTACTTAAATTGTTAATCTCATCTTTCATGTCTTCTATATTTGAAGTATCAATAAGAATCATTTTATGAATATCTGGGTAGGCTCTTCTCTGCTGCAATTGCTTTTCGTTGTTTGTAAAAAGTACAGTAAAATAACCTAATTTTTCTGCTGCTCTTGTTGCTTCACGACTTGACCCGGATTTGTTTGTGCCGATAAATATAATCGTTTTCAGGTATATCACTCCTTCTATTGGTACTTAGATACTTAATCAACTATATATATATGCGAAGAAATAGATTTCCTCTAGTTATGTATCTCGTCTACATCCAAGCAACTTTTAAGAAGTTACATATACTAGAAAATGAAAGGAGGGGAGATTGATATGAAGCCTCTTACAGTGCAGGATTTAAAAGCGATAACTGCAGGCGATTTAGTGCAAGGGTCGGAGGAAGTGTTGATTCAACATGGTGCATATCGACTAAAGCAAGTTAAAAGACCAAATACAGTCCTTTTTACGAGTAAGCCTATTGTCAACTGGGAAAAACTTGAGCCATTTTATCCTATAGTACTTGTAACCGATAGATTTTATAGAAAAAAAGAAGTACCTGAGCAAATAATCATCATTAAAGTAAGAGATACAGATGAGGCCTATTGGAAGTTTGTAGATTTTTATCGCAATCAATTTAATATCCCTATCGTAGCCATTACTGGTACTTCTGGTAAATCGACGACGAAGGAAATGATTAAACATATACTATCTGCCAATAAAAATGTAACATCTACGCCACTTAGTAGTAATTCTAGAACTGCTTCTTTGCAATACTTACTGAATATTGATGATCATACTGAAGCAGCCGTTTTTGAGACTGCTGTTGGTTCACCGGGAGACATCCGAATTGCAGGGGATTATTTTAAGCCGACTATTGGGATCATTACAAATATAGGAGCACATCATTTAAATTATTGTAAAACGTTGGAGGGATATATCCAAGCAAAGGGTGAAATGTTGGACATTATTAGCCCTACAGGCACATTAATCATTAATGCTGAGGATATCAACACAGGTAAAATAGATTTATCGAAGTTTCACGGCCGCATCATTAAAGTAGGCAAGCATACATCCTGTGATTTTCGAGCAAGTAATATTCGCTACCACAAAAATGGTATGCTGTTCAACGTTCATCACAAGAAGAAACTCTATGAAATCTATGTACCAGGTTTTGGCGAGCACCAAGTATATAATGCGCTTGCTGCGATTGCAGCTATTTATGAAATGGGCTTGCCGATTTCTTTAGCAGCTGAACAACTGCAATCATACCGAAAACTGAATAAGCAGCTTCAGGTGTTTAAGGGCATTAATAATTCCATATTAATAGATGATACATGGAATATTACGACTACTTCTTTGGAGGCAGGGTTAAAGGTTTTGAATGCGCTCGGAGAAGGGAAGAAAAAGATTGCCATTATTGGGACGATTACAGATTTAGGGTCTTGGGGATATATCATTCACGAGCAAGCGGGAGAAATAATTAGGCAAATTGGGGTTGATGTACTCATTACGATAGGGGAACATGCAAGTATTATGGCGGTTCATGCCATTGAGGCAGGACTGAGTTCACCTGTGTATATTTATAAAAATAGTACGCTGGCCTATAAATTATTAGAAGATATTGTAGATGAAAATACGATTATTTTCATTAAAGGAGATATGTATAGTAAAGAAATTTATAAGTTGGCAGATGATCTAAAAATAAAGAAATCATCTGCTTCCGAATAGATTTCACCTAAATAAATGTTATTTTTCATCATTTACTAGATATTGAGCATATATATAGCTGATTGCTAAAAGAAAGAAGGCTAGTTATATATAGCTCATTTATCAGAAATGTACTTTATAGAAAGGAGGCGAAGTTAACTTGCAACATATCAGTGTGCATGAGATAAGAAAACTATTGCAAGGAGAATTATTAAGCGGTTCTGAACGCTGGTCTGTTAAACATGCGATTTATTACAACCGACATGATCTTACACAAAATCATACCCTTATGTTTGTTAGTAAAAGAGATACCATCAACTGGCAAGAAATAGATCGAAAGGGGCCATCTCTAGTCATTTCGGATAAATCATCAGAAGAATTGAAAGATGCACTGAAGAATACAACTGTAATACGCGTTAGGAGTATTGTGCAGGCCTATTGGAAATTCATTGAATATTACAGAAATCTATTCGAAATACCAGTCGTTGCTTTAACCGGAACATGTGGGAAAACTACTACGAAAGAAATGATTAAACACATAACTAGTAAGGAATGGGATGTTCAAGCATCTGTAAGTAGTAAAAATGAGCCACGGCAATCCTTGCCATACTTGACTGGAATCAATCAGAAGACAAAAGCAGCCATATTTGAATTAGGTTTGGGCAATATCGGAAATATTAAACACCAGTGTATGATCTATCAACCGACGATTGGTATTATTACGAATATAGGTGTCCATCATTTAGACGGGTGTATAAATCTTGATGGGTATATAAAAGCAAAGGCAGAAATTTTAGAAGGAATAAAAAAAGATGGCACACTAATCATTAATGGTGATGATGAAAACACTAAAAAGATCCCCTTGCATAAATTTAAAGGGAAGTTGATTACTTTTGGCGTTCACGAAAAATCAGATTATCAAGCTAAGAATATCCAATTCACAAAAGGCGGTATGCAATTTGTACTAAAAGTGTCAAATGACCAGTTCAATGTATTTGTTCCAGGATACGGTGAACATCAAGTATATAATGCGTTAGCGGCTATAGCTGCTGTAAAGGAAATGGGGCTTTCCATTGAAATCGCAATTTCGCATTTAAAAACGTTTAAAGCGATGGCAAGACATTTAGAGTTTTCAACTGGCATCGGTGAAAGTACGATCGTAGATGATACTTGGACAAATAACCCAACTTCTGTTGAAGCGGCACTAAAGGTGTTAGATACGATAGGAAAAGGGAAAAAAATAATTCTTATTTTAGGTGACATTAAGAGATTAGGCAATTTCGAAGAAAAATATCATCGAGAGATTGGCACAATGGTCGCGAAAAGAACTATTGATACGCTTATTACTATTGGTAAAAGAGCAGAAAATATCGCGAACCAAGCGTTGAAGGAAGGTACGAAGGCGGACGTTCATATGTTTAAAGATGTTTCAGGAGTATTAGATGTACTAAAGACTAAGCTCGATAGTGAAACCATCGTACTTATTAAAGGACCAATGTCTAGCAAATCTATGATCGAATTTGCGAATCAGTTGAAAAATAAATAAAAAGAAAAAGAAGCTTCCTTAAGGAAAGCTTCTTTTTTCTACATACAATTTAGAGCGGTCTTAAAAAACACGTTTTGCTGTAATATAATGCTCTTTGTAATAATCAACCATTAGTACTCTTGTATTTATACCACTAGAACTTGGAATGATAATACGGTGATCACCTGCATAGATAGCTACTAGTGAAGGAGTTTTAGAGCCTACAACACTATTAAAGAACACTAAATCACCCTTTTTTAAATTGGAACGTGAAACGGTTGTGCCAGCATTCATCAGATCCTTTAAATTGGTTGTACCAAGTTTAACGCCACTCTTGCGATAAACAAAGTCTACAAATCCTGGCGCTGTAAAGCGAAGACTTGCTTCATTATTTGTAGAGCTGATCGTTACTTTATTTTTATAATTAAAGGCGTTTTCAACAATTTTATCGCCTTTAGTTGCAGGATTAGCTGAAAGTAGTGTAGGTAATACTCTACGAGCAGTTACATAATTATCTGTATAATATGGTTTACTATTTAAATCAGAGATAACGATATTTTGCTTAGGATCAGCCATGTGAATCATTTTATTGTTGCCAATATACATTCCTACATGATCAGGATCTGTTCCTGTTTTTTTACTCTTAAAGAAAAGTAAATCGCCTTTTTGTAATTGATTCTTTGCCACGTAAGTCCCTTGTTGCATCATATAATCTTCATTGTAAGTTCCAATATCTATACCATTTTTCTCGAAAATGTACATGATAAAAGTTGCACAAGAAAATTTATATGGATACGTAGCCTTGTATGTTGTATTACTATATGTTGCTTGACCAATTAAGCTTTTTCCAGTTTGAATTAATTGTTCCGCTTTCGCAGCAACAGCCTGAGAGTTATTTTGAGCATTAGTTGTTGCAGCCTCTACTTTTACTGGGTGAACAGTTGGTTGTACTATTCCCAATGTACTAAAACCTATCGATAATGCTAATGTTGTTGTTAAAAATTTTTTATTCATGATGTTAAGTTCCTCCTGAAGCTATTTGTTAAGTTTAATCCTGTTTTGGATTTTCTCTGGAATTAATCGTAGCATGAAAAAGTAAGGCTTCTTTGAGGTAATTGTTACCACGGTGGATGGGAATTCACTGTAAACACCTGATACAAAAGGCTTCATCGCCTTAATTTACAGTTTTATTACAAATGTTTCAGTTGGGTGAAGTAATTGTTAGAATCGAAAGGTCATAGGGTAGTAAAAGCCTTGACGGAGGGGGAAACGACGATACACTCAGCATGAAATACTTAGCGATATTCAGGTTTTCATTTTTTGCTTTTTAGACGGCGGATGTCGATAAAATTCAAAAGTTGGGGGATAAAACGCAAAAGTTAATCGATAAAATAAAACAATTGGCCAATAAAACGAAAAAGTGATCCGATAAAATTCAAAAGTTAGATGACATTTGTTAAAACGACTGTCATGAGATATTCACCATCATATTTTTGAAAACATGCCAGTTGAATAGAAATTAACTTCTATTCAACTGTTGATTTAAATTTCCTGAATCATTTCTACTCTATTACCGAATGGATCTCTAAATTCAAAGCGTTCAAAATGAGGAATAGGAACTGAGTCGAAAATTTCAATATGATGTTCGATTAATATCTTTTTCCACTCACCTATATTTTTAACTTGATAGGCGATATGAGCTTTAGTCGTTAATCTATCAAAGCCATCTTCTGTTCCTACATGTACCTCTTTATTGCCGACCTGTAACCAAAACCCACCTCGTCCTTTAAGCGAATCAGGCTTTTCAAGTTCTTTTAGTCCTAATACTTGACAGTAAAAATGTTTCCCTTTTTCTTCTTCACCTTTTGGAATTGTTATTTGAACGTGATGTAGGCCTATAACCATTTGTTCTCCTCCTTTAATTCTAATCAATACTTACTTCTAGGATAATGATGGAAAACCCTTTAACTTCTTTCAGCGGGTGTCTAAACACTCGCTGAAATAGAGGAACTCAGACTAAGAACTTCACATCCTGCGAAAAACGCCTGAGTGGCCGACATCGTGTCGGCCCTCGTGTTGTTGCTGTCGCTGCGCTTTCGCACAAAAAACATCTGCAGGCCCAAGTACAAAGTGGATTCCGGACGCAATTAAGCCGAGGCATAATTGATTTTCATGAATGAATAGTATTCTTCCTCACGAATGAAGCCTTTGTAACACCTGTAATAAGTATTAGGGAATAGGCCCATAGAAGCCATGAGGCGAAATAACGATCTACATCAGCTGATAAATTCGGAAAAATATTATCGAAAACTAATAATACGACTGCATCAATGAGCATGCCCGGTAATACGATACAAATAGCAGCCAGTAATCGCTCAGTACCCTTTATCTTTTTCAAAGAATAAATAGGTATTATCGCTATCAAAATGAGTGGAATAGCTAAAATGAAAGCGGCTATCATGAATAATGGTTTTTCAAGGATAAAAAAGTAATTCCCCATTAATCGGAATACAGCACTTGCTACAAGCCAAATTGCAAACCCAAAACATAAAAAGAATGGCATTGTGGTTCCTCCTCAAATTATTTCCCTAGACGATACAGTGTCTCTAGGATTTTTTCTAACTGTTGATAGAATGCATCTACGTCGAAATCGTCCCGCATCATCACTTGTACGGCTAAACCGTCAATAAGGGCATTGAGAAAAATGCTCCACGTTTCCACTGTGACACCTTCAATTGGTGATGTATCCCACATTTTTTTTAAAATGTTACATAAATGTTCATTTTCAGTCGCTAAAATTTATCCAATTTGCTGCCTAATAGCTGGGTTAGTAAAGCCAAAGACGATTAAGGTGAAAAATAATTTATGATAAAAGGCTTCGTTTTCATATCGACTTTTTGCAGAGAAAAGTGCAGATTGAATCATTTGTTGATCAATCGTCAAAATTTTATTCCAAGAATTTCTACATATATCTTGGACAATTTCTAGAATTATTTGCTCTTTTGATTTGAAATGATAATAAATAGTTCCTTGTGTCACCCCGGCTCGCTTAGCAACAGCCTTTAATGTAAATTTTTCAATCCCTTTTACCACTAAACTTTGCTTGGCAGCCGTTAATAAATCAGACTTTTCGATTCCAGTAGGTTTCGCCATTGGTTTACACCTCTCTAGTTATTAGTTAGTTGGATAACTAACTATGAAATAATAAAATATTCCTTGATTTACAAGTTTATTTTAACAATGGAGGATACACATTGGATAAAAGATAGAAGGACTTAATAACACAAGACGCTATGGTATAATAATAAAAACGGAATAATAAGATAGAGGTACAAAGTTGAATAGTTTCTCTCTAAAGACAAGCAAAGTAGGTGAACAAAGTGGGGAAATATCAATTGGATACCAAAGGTAAGGTAGCTGTGCAAAAATATCATGAGAAACAGAAGCCTGCCAAATTTGATAAAAAGCAGCAACTTGAAAAAATACGTGCGGAGTATTTGAAAAAGAAGCAAAAACAAACAGATCAATAAGAGTAGTAAAGGAGCGAGATGAACGATGTGTTTATCTCGTTCTTATTTTGAGGGCATAGCAAGTATCCGATACCTCTGTATAGTTGTGAAAACGTCGTAAGCTATCTTGTGAATGAGGATGCCCCTGTTTCTGATAAATTAGTGTTGTCTACACTGATATAAAGGTGTCAATGTACACAAACCACTACGGTATAATAATAAAAACGGAATAATAAGATAGAGGTACAAATCATATTTTGATTTGTTTAAAAGGGAAGATCGGTGCAAATCCGACGCTGTCCCGCAACTGTAAATGGGAGCACGTTTCAAAAGATCACTGTTACAACTTGTAATGGGAAGGTGAAAAGTGTGATGAACATAAGCCAGGAGACCTGCCTTTATCTAGTACAACCAAAAAACCTACGAGGAATGAATTTTCTGTAGGGAATAGTGCTATGTTATAAACGTTGATATATCAAGGGTTTAACGTATATATTAAATTGAAATAAGATTGTATGCATGTAGTGAACACTTTACTTAGATTTTATATCTATTTTAAGGTGGTTTTTTTTTGTTAATTAAGTTCGCTATTCAAGATTTTTTAGATGAAAGAGAAATGATGAATCTAAGTGAAGAAACTTTAAAAGGCTATAGGATATTTTTTAGAGAGTTTCAAACATGGTTAAGGGAGAATGATATCCTAGACACTTCTGATGTGTCTCCGAATACGATAAAAAGTTATTTAGTATATTGTAAGAAGGAGAAAGGAAATGCACCTAGTACAATTAATAATAAGTTGAAAAACCTAAAAGCATTTTCAATCATTTAACTGAAAATGAATATATTCAAAAGAATCCTTGCTATAAAATAACAAAACAAAAAACAGATGAACGAATAGAAGTCTTTACAGATACTCATATAAGACAGATGCTACGATATTATAGACGTTTAAAGCGTAAAGACCACGAATATACAGCGTACAGAAATACAGCAATTATTATAACCTTGCTTGGTACAGGAATTAGAATAGGTGAATTACGCAACTTAAGATGGTCAGATGTGATGGAGAATCAATTAGTGGTTTTTGGTAAAAATCGCAAACAAGAAACTGTTCCATTAACACTGAATGGAATAGTACAGGTCCTCCTTCATGGTGGCCAAAACCTTATTATAGGGCACAACCTATAACAGGTGAAGTATGGTCAAATTTCTGGAAGCAAGTAACAGAAATTTACACCGAAGCACGGACAACTACAGAAATGCAAACACAATCAACATTCGATGGATGGGATTTTGATACGGTATGGACAATAGATGAAGGTAGAGATTATCCTAGATTTAAATTAAAGATTACACAAATAAAATGCAAACGGATGCCATTAACAAACTACAGAGGGTGATAATATGACAAAATTTAATCAAGAAAAGTTAATCCGTGATGCATTGGGAAGCCCTATACTTAGTCAGTATTGGGATGATGTGAAGCAAACTTTTATAATACCAGGTGGTGAAGGTGTTGATTTTACAAAAAAGAAGCTGATTCGTGATGCAGTTGGCGCAGTCATACCGCAATATTGGGATGGTAAAAAGGGTGGATTTGCAGCTATTACATCGGAAAATCAGCAGTCTAAAGAAACCATTAACCAGGGAAGATTAATGACAGACTTCTCAAGATGGCAATTGTGGTATGGAGTAGTTTCACAAGATACAGAACATGTTAAAGTTGGACAGTCGTCTGTCAAAGTAACTACAAATGATGCCAATACTACATCAGCGAGTAGAATAAGATCAGTACAATTTAACTTATCAAAAACCAAAACAATGATGATACGATTCTACGTAGAAGATGTGAACAAGCTTTCTAATATTGAATTGAGGTTATCTTCAGTTGATAATATGGCCAGCTATTTTTCTTGGAAAACAACAAAATGGAAAATGATTAGTGGATGGAATGAGGTTATGATACCTCTTTCTAAATTGAATGTTGTAGGTAATGAAAGTCTTAATAATTCGATTACAACATTACAAATTAGTGTTACTGGCAATCATACATTTGTTGTATTTGATGGAATCTACACCAATAGGATTTCAAAAGGAAATGTATTGCTTCACTTTGATGATGGTTTTATTTCTCAATATACGAACGCTTTTCCCCTCATGTTGGCTAGAGGATTCGTTGGATCAGTCGGTGTCATTAGCAGCTCAGTAGGTATAACGGGATATATGAATTTAGCACAATTAAAAGAGATATATAATTATGGGTGGGATTTGTTTAATCACACTGTTACACATCAAGATTTATCAACATTGTCAATACATCGTATTCAGGAAGAATTGGACGTTTTTGCAGGCAATGGTTAATTTCAAATGGATTTTCCAGAACTGCTGATTTTGTAGCGTATCCTTATGGCGGTTATAATAATGACGTTTTAGAGGTCATGAAAAACTATAAATTAGGAAGGTCAATAAGAGAAGAATATGAAATTCTTCCACCAATTCAACCACATCTGCTTAAAACGGTCATTCTATATAACAATGTAGAAGAAATCACATTTAGAAATGCGATTGATTATGTAATAGAAACAGGGGCATCGGTTATTTTCCTACTTCATAAAGTAGAAGATGTAAATACAGATGAAATGAATTATCCGACAGAAAAGTTTAAAAACATGCTTGATTATCTATATTCAAAGCAGGAAGAACTAAATGTACTGTCATGGAGTGAGTATGCAAATATGTTTTAAGTGAAACGCGAGCATAAGCTAGCGTTATTTTTTATGTGACAAATCATCATCAAAAAGTTATTGAGGCTTTTTTTATATAAAAAGCATATCATTAATGATATAGGAGGTCTTTAAATAAGGCTGTTTTCGTAAACTTTGTTGTTTTGGTTAAATAGTGTTATTCAACAATCGGGCCAGATTGTTGAGGTGCATATGTAAAGTGAACTTACCAAAAATTATTCTTATGGAGGTTGTAGAATGAGAAATGGTGTTATCTTAATGACCATAATTTCGGGGCTACTTTTCTGTTTTATAATGATTGCAGCTTCGCTAACTCCCTTTCCGGATCCTGGTGGATTCAATTCTTTAGGTATGTGGCTGAATATTATAATGTTTCTTGTCTTTTATATTCTGTCTTTAATTTTGTATTGGGTAGGAGTTAAAGGAATGAAATATGTTATGGCAGTTTTTTGCGGAGTAGGGTTACTTATATCACTTTCAATAATTGTACTGGCATTTGTAATGGGAACGGTTACTTATAATGTTTCTGATTTTCTATATGTGATCGTTCTTTGCGTTATGTCACTAATTGCCAATATCGTTTGGTATATTGTTGCATTTAAAAAGTAGCAGATTTATAACGTTCTGTTTTATAGGGATGCAATGTATTAAACAATCGGGCGCGATTGTTGTATAGCCCAACTTTTCTTTATAGCAACAATCTTTGAGAAAACAGCCTTAAATAATGACTATAATTAATGATATGAACTACAAGTTAAAAGAAGCTAAATACTATTTAAATGACATGAGAATTAAACAATCTACTGGCACAAAGGAAGAATTTACTTATGCTTTTAGTTCATTTTTAACAAGCATTAGAAGTGTCACACAATACGCTTTTGATTATAAACAACAAGCGTATGATACATTAATCTCTAGCCTTAAATTCAAGGGTGTGTTTACAGATTTAAGAAATGAGAATATACATGCAAAACCTGTAGGAACTTCAAATGCTGGTCAGAGTTCTATACCTATAGTTCTGACAGTATCGAATGGAGAAAGTGAAGTAGATTCTTTAGAAAAAGATGAAAAAGAAAGTAGTCCTTTGAATGAATATTATTACATTTTTGAAGGACAATTTGATACGCTTGAATTTAGGGATAAGACTCTTATTGAATTAGCAAGCTTATATATTAATGAAGTAGAAAAATTTATTAGTGACTATGAGCAATTGATTTAAATCATAACATCTTTATAAAGAAAGCCTTCCACAGAAAATGAAGTGACCCCTAAAAGTTAGACACGGTTATTTCATTAGGCAGCTTGAGTAAAATGAGTTCGGTATTGAACCGGA
>NZ_JBYTDL010000009.1:156202-163505 GCF_058791335.1 Lysinibacillus sp. EB271-A1-10B | reverse complement strand
TCTTGGCTAACCTCTACTTCTGTCTTCGGGGTTCGGGACTTGCACCCTATAGTTCATACGCATGCCGGGCGCACATACTTAAAGTTTGGTAGGAATATCCTACCAAACTTTTTTAATTTACTCATATTGTTCAATAACCGGTTCTTAATTTAGTTCCAACTGTATTTTACTTAATTGTAAAAATTACAGGATTAATTATTTCTTTGAGGAATTTTCGGGTAGAAAGTACGCATATATTTATCTCCATCCTCTGTTTTAAAAACTGCCAATGTATATTTTTCATCGTTTATTGTTATTGGTATATTTTCCATCTCTGGTTCATGGAAATACCCTACAGTACCCATAGCTAACAATCCTTCTGTACTAAGCCCAACAAAAAAACCACCCGTTTGTTTTAATAGTGTTTTTGAACCTTCATTATCTTTTTCCGTATACTCATACCTTATTGTAATCACTTCAGCTTTATTGCTCATTTCAGCACGACTATTTACTTGAACAGTTTTTAAGAATAAAATCACATCTTCTTGATGCGTTTTTTCATAAGGGCCATCGTTAATATAATAGTGATACCATGAATGGTGGCCATCTAATTTATTTCCACGACCCTCTTCACCAATAAATACATGTTCAAATGCTGAAGTACTATTATCGTAATATTGCTTAAACCATATTTCTTTTAACGATTTTATCCAGATTTCATCTGAAGCATTAGATTCAATTTTCCCATTTTCGATTGCATAGTCCCTTGCTATTTTCATTGGTTCTGTTTTAATAGCAAAATTTAGAAACTCATTTACTTCATCTAATTCTTCCTGTGGCGTCGGATCAATATTATTGCGTCTCCAATCATAATTGTCATGAAGTTTTTTGAATAGTTCATAGGAAGCCAATTTACTTTCAGGAATAACTACAGTTTCTAAAACATTGACTTGCCTATCTGAACTATTTGAATTTCTTCCTTCTGGAAACGGATTAGTATTAACAATTACATATCCCATTTCTTCATTTTTTTCATTGTCACTTAAACCTTTAATTAAAGGTATTAATCCATTGCCCTTCATATCTGCTTGCCAAATATCATTAAAAATCATCATATAACCTCCTTGTATTAGTTAATACAGGCTTATATTGTGTTTAACGTCTGTTTATAATTCTAAGTATTTAATGGAATTACTTTGTATTTTTTTCATAAAGAATTGTAAGTAATACATTGAATTAAACTTCAGGGCTATCATCATGCATAAAAACACGTTTTCCCTTTAAATTTACCATTCATTAGTTTTACTACGTATGAGTTGATTAACTATGAGTAGACTATCCGAATCAAGAATGTAACAGTGCAACGTTTATCTAGCACCAAAACATTGTCCTATCTTCTAAAGTCCAAGATAAAAATTTTAAAAATAAATGGCAGTATTAGTGTTTGCAAAATTACCGCAATCTAGAAAATTCTTTGTAGGTAGTTTTGTTATCATGCAGCCTTCACACCTTCCGTAAATGCAATTGCGTAATCCAATGCATCATCTTGAGTACTAAACCCCTTGGAAACTCTTAAAATTTCAAGATTTTCATAAAACTTGATTGCATTCTCTTTTTTTCCGAATCGCTTAAATGTCTGTGAATGCAAGATGATTTGATCGATTAGAAATTGTTCGGTCATTTTGCAACCTCCTGCATTTCATCTTTGACTAATTTAACCGCTGAATACACGGCTTCTTTATGCTTTCTAAGTACTCGCTTCTTGGCTCTAGTAGCTTTCGGCATTTGTATAGCAAAGTGGCTAACAACTATTTTCGTAACCAGTGAAACAAACACTTTTTTCTCTTGTCGTTTATTCATCCCTTCACACTCCAATCAAGGGGCTGTGCGCCCCTCGTAATCTAAAACCCTAAATCAACACGACGTTTATCTTTAGTCTCTTTAAAGAGAACAACCTTAGCATTCTTGTTTAACCTTGATAGAGTTTTGCTGTCGTAAATAGCATTTAGTTTGTCCCCTGATAGGTTTGTAGTAATGATGGTTACTTTATTCCTGTCGAGCATTCGAAACAGCTCTTAACATGCGTCCTATAAAGTCAGATGCTTTTTTATCTGTATCTTCATTACCTACTTCTGCACCAAGGTCATCTAAAACGAGTACATCAACCTTGCGTAGGTCCGTAAAATAAAACTCTGTGTAAATGCTATCTGGATTTTTATATGATCCTCGTATGTCACGTAACATCTGGTCAAAATCGATGAACAAGCACGATTTCTCTTTGTTACTATTGTTATTTACACGGTGCAACAAGCTGTAACTCAAATGTGATTTGCCGACACCTGGTGTACCGTTCAGAAAGATATTAAAGACTTGACCACTAATGATTTCATCAGCATATTGCGTCATTAGACGAGCGTTTTTTCTAGCCTCATGTTCATTTTCTTTGAGCTTGTAAGTATTAAAACGTGCGTTCAAAATTGTTTTATCAGGAACGATGCTGCGCGCTCCTCTTTTTCTTAGTATCTAAGAACTCGTTAAACTAACTATAATTCTTAATTTCTAAGAATTTAATAAAAATTCTAAGTTTTTAAGAAAAATATTCTTTATTTTTGAGATTATGTTTAAATGTTCTTAAACTTAAAGAAAAAAGGTGGTGTTATTATGAATACTTTAGGTGACCGTCTTAGAATGGCTCGTAAAAAAAGTGGATTAAGACAAACTCAAGTAAAAGATAGAACTAATATTAATAATAAAACACTTAGTGGTTATGAAAATAACGTTAGTGAACCTGACATGAATACATTGACTATCCTCACGGAATTGTATGGAGTTTCTTACAAATGGCTTTTAACTGGTGAAGGTGAGATGCTCAACCCTAAGCAAACAACAAAAAACTCATCATCTTTAACAGAAAAAGATGAACGTGATATAGCAAAACGTATGAATGAACTACGCGAAGACTTATCATCTGCTACTGGTTTATTATTCGATGGTGAACCTATGAGTGAAGAAGTTATTAGAAGCAATGGAATTCGGTGTACGTCTTGCAAAGAAGAATAACAAAAAATTCATTCCTAAAAATTATAGAGATAAAGATCAAGACTGATTTGAGGGATATAAATGGATTTTATCCAATCTAAAGTTGAAGATTTATGCAAAAGTTACCGTACTAGAAATCCATTTAAAATAGCGGAATTTATGAAAATTAGCGTTATTCACTGGGATTTACATTATGAAATTAATGGTTTTTATCAGTACGAAAAACGTAATCAAATAATTTTTTAAATAATAATCTTTCATACGAAGACCAAATTGTAGTATGTGCACACGAATTAGGACATGCTGTTTTGCCATTTATGCGTGCTAATACTCTTTTCTCAATTGATAAAATAGAAATTGAAGCTAATAAATTTGCTGCTTATCTATTAATTCCAGATGAAAGTTTATTTGATTCGTATGAACAAATGACAATATATGATATAGCTGCCTTACATCATGTTCCAGTTGAATTGGCTGAACTGAAATATAAGGGGCTATTTACATAATATTTATAACAATATAAAAAGGAGGTTTGATACAATGACAACAAACATTACTATTCAAGAACAAAAACTAGAAAGTAGACGTGGTCAAACGTCGTATTTTGACGGAGGATTACTTCAGTTTATCGGATGGTGCATTTTAGGAGTACTCGTGACAGTATTTACACTAGGAATTTGTTATCCATGGTCAATAACTATGATATACGGTTGGAAGATTAATCACACTGTTGTTGAAGGACGTCGATTAAAATTCAACGGTTCCGCAGTCGGTTTATTTGGTCATTGGATTAAGTGGTGGATTTTAACGATAATAACAATTGGAATCTACGGTTTCTGGGTATTCATTAAGTTAGAAGATTGGAAAGCTCGCAACACAACATTTGCAAATTAATTTTTTACATATAGCTTCTTTCACCAAAGAAGCTATTTTTATACCCTTAAATAGAACATACGTTTCACAAGGAGTGATCTAAATGGCTCGAGAAAAAATGACAAAAACCAAAATAGATAGTATCTATTGGTACAAACAAAAAAAGACTTAATAGATCCGCTGATTATTAAAGGCTTTAAAGAAGGTACCCTTATGTCGATTTTTAGACGTTTGAACGCCATTTTTACATTTGCCACTAAGAATAAAATTTTAGACAGAAAAAAGTTTTCATCTCCCAATTTAAGCCGAGCAACAGAAAGCATAAAACGAAATGCTCTTTCTATAAATGAAGTATCAAAGGTATTGGAAATTGCTCGTACTAAATACAAAATCACTCTATACTTGTTTAAGCCTACTGTTTTTAACAGGAATGCGTGTTGGCGAATTGAGAGCTTTGCAGTGGGAAACTGATATCGATTTTGAAAATAATATAATTCACATAAACAAAACTAAGGATCGTTATGGATCCAGAACACCAAAGACCAAAAACAGTTATCGAAAATTCCCAATGAATGAAAACATCAAAAGTATTCTACTGGATTATAAAAAGTGGTATGAAGAAATAATGGAAACTTATAAATTCCGGAATCCTGATGGGTACGTATTTGTAACATACGCTGGTGAACCTATTGGTGAACGTTATTTGAAACGCATCATTGACTTAATATGTGAGCGAGAAAAGATAACTCACTTCACACCTCATTACTTACGGCACACATTTGTGACGATACAGTTATCTAATAAAATTCCTGTATCTACAGTTGCAGCTTTAGTCGGTGATACTCCTGAAACAATTTACAAAGTCTACGCACATTCATTTGAAAAAGATGAAGTACACGCATCTAAACTTATGGATGAGATTATCAATCTGAGTTCATTTTAAGAATCTAAGGAAATCGAAAAATGATGAATTTGGGGTACATTTTGGGGTACATGCTTTTCTCTACCCTCCCCCATTTTAATGGTATCTAAATTAAATAAATTAACAATATACTACAAACGTTGATATATCAATGTTTCCGAACAAAAAACACCCGCATATTAAGCGAGTGTTTCGTAACTTTTAGGATAACCACTTAGGTGGTGTGTTTTTCTCCCAATAAATATCCCCTAAATTGTTGTGTGCCATAAAGTCGTCCTCGGCACTGTGGTAGTGGAAGTTGTAATAGTAACCGTCCTGCGGTCTTTTTTCTGTGCGGACATGGAAGCGAATTAAATCCATACCTGTTTCATTGCTAGTAATATTAAAAATTTTCTCGCCATAGTTTCCACTTGGCTTTTCTGAAATTGTTAACGATGCTAACGATTCATCGTCTAAGCCTTCTACTGTCATCGCAATGGCTTCCTCCATTTTAGGGAAGATAATAGCGTCAAACTCATTGCTAATTTTCGGGCCAATTTTTGTGCCGAATTTCATATAGGATTGCTCTTTCGCCGCATCAACAAGCAATGCATTATAGTCAATCGGGTCTTCCTGTATTTCTGTTTGTTCTATCGGAAGAGCAGCCGCTTCTGCAGTACTTGTCCCAGATGCCGGTCCAATAGAAGCACGATTTGATGGATTATGATCAAATGCTTCCCATATCTCATGTGTTGGCGTAATTAATCCAAATGTTAAAAACGCAACCATAATAACGATACTTTTTTGAATCCATTTCTTCATTAATTTACACCTTCTCTTTATGTACAAATTGGTAATTCTATTACTAATATATACGCATAAGCCCTATAAAAGGTTTCATAATTTTATAATTCATTGTACAATATTTATGTATAAAGTAAAAACTTCACATCCTGAGAAAACGCTTGTATGACCATCGTCCTGTTGCCCCATACTAATCGGGCATTTACTCGCAGTATGCAGGATAAATGTGTCGTTTTTTTAAAAGGAGGTACAAAACATGGATATCGCAATGGGTATTGGTCTTTTAATAATGTTAGGTTATTTATCATCTTTATGCTTCACGGACTAATATAATCACTTTTACGAAGAAAGTCCGCGAGCTAGCGGACTTTTCTACTTTGTTAAGACCTATTTTAGAGTACAAGATAATACAGGCTGTCGATTAAATTTATATACAGTCTAGCACGTTCCTTCTTATTCTTACTTTATAAGTATTCAAGCACGATTCCCGCTACTAATGTACGCGGTAAAATTGTTAAAATACCACTCTCTTTCCGTACTAGCTGCCTATGCTCTTCATTGTACCCCATGCAATCCAAAACAATCAGATCTACTCGGTAGTCACGAAGATAACGAGCAGCCTCTTCAAAGTTGCCATAATCAAATGGTGAAGCAACAGCAATCGTGATATCCTCCGAAATATCTTTCCACTTTTCAAGCATAGTCTCTCTCTGTTCTTCTAGTGGAATGATTAAACCTAGCTTCGGTTGATCGGCCAATGCACTAATCATTTGTGTGACGATACGATTCGGATAAAAAATAGTCTTTTCACATGTTAATTTCGAAAAATCATCTGTGCTTAATACTACGACCATATCCACCTCTTGTTCTAACTTTGATAATTCCATTTGTAATAATGGTAATAGTTTTCTTCTATCAATTATTATAGATCTGCCATCCCGTAATCGAGAGATAGATGTGTTCTTTTCATTTCTCGCTAAAACTGTTAGTAATTCCGCCTCGTTTAAGGAATCCAACGCTCCTCTTTCCGCAATTTTAATATCTTTATTAAAAATTTCTGTAAATGTCGGTATAATATCTGAACGAGGTGATTGTCCGATCGTCAAAAAACCAACTTTATTCATTTGCAGTCACCCCTAAAGTTTGAAAATATAGCATTGAACCGTCTAATTTATTCAAAAGGTTACATTCATCTTTATCGGAAAACTTAGCTGCATCCTCAAAAAGTTGTTCCAATTTTAAATGATCGAATAACATCAATAATATCTGCTTTAACACCATAGCTATTCCTCCACAATTTTCTTCTATAATTTTTACTTGCCACAATTAGGTAGTACCTTTGTAAAAAAATAAAAAATTCTGAATTTAAATACGAGAAATTAACACATTACAAATAAATACTCATTGATAGCAATTCCGTTGTAACATTTGCACTATTCCAATATCGAAAAATAAACTATAAATATATTTGGATCAAAAATATTAATAAACATTGTTACACAAGTTCATATTTATTGGAACATTTTTTAGAATAAATAATCAAAAAGAACTACAACAGATATGACATTTGGGAATTCATTTCATAAAAAAAGAGTAGACATAGTCTGTCTACTTCTGAAGGCACTTCTATATATTTGTTCGATGATTCTATCCATCATTTTGGCTGTCTTATCCACGATTTCGGCCTTTCTATCCATCACTTAAGCT
>NZ_JBYTDL010000009.1:117037-156103 GCF_058791335.1 Lysinibacillus sp. EB271-A1-10B | reverse complement strand
TGTTCTATCCACGATTTTGGCCTTTCTATCCATCACTTAAGCTGTTCTATCCACGATTTTGGCCTTTCTATCCATCACTTAAGCTGTTCTATCCACGATTTTGGCCTTTCTATCCATCATTTGGCCTTTTCTATCCGCAGATTCAGAAATATTCGACCTTCCCAATAAATTAGACAAGGGGCAGCCTCGCTACTGCGAAGCCACCCCTTTAGTATTTAATAGGTAACATGTTTCGTAAATTGTAAAGTCTCAACCCAATCATCTGGGGAATATTATATTGAAACGTAGTTGTTTCATCACCGCGGTAAAATTCCACTGTGTGCTTTCTAACTTAAGCAACGCAAACCCAACCTTCTTTTGCGTCCTTGCAGCCCTATAGCATGCGCCAGTGTGAATAAGTATCTTCAAAAACAAAAAGTAGAATTCCAGATTACGTAAATATGCCACCTAAAATAGCACGATTCATATTATAGCACATAGTTTTTAAAAAGTAAAGATTACATCTCAAGTTACCAAGGTATAACTTTTGAACATTCAATTTGATACCCATGTGAAGAATACCACTCTAGTAAAGAATCCCAATAGTTTTCGCAAATCCCAATAATTTGTTGTGGGTCAGAGAGATTACCGAACATCATTAACTCGCATAGAACCTCAAATCCCTCGGGCTTATCTGCAAACGACAATGCTTCAGGTAATACTTGAGCAGAAGTTGTGAAAAATTGTTTATTGTGTAATCCTAAAATCATCGCACCTGCTGTGGCAATTTCCATCGCCAAAATCGGTAAAAATGTTTGAGGACCTTGTATTTCAATATTTCTCACTTTACCAATATACTCATACATTTCTTCTACTAAAGTTCGACAGATCGCTTCTTTAAATATCGAGCTATCTATTGAGCTAGCTTTTACTTTTAGTTCAGTAAAAAAATCATTTGGGTCATAGATAGGTAAAATGTTGAAAAATTGTCCATGGGTCAGTGGCCATCTTTCGTCAACTGTAGTCGCTTCTTCAATTATATGTTCTGCGCTTTCAAAGTTCACTTCTGCTTTCCAATCTCCGGATGTCCATTCATAGCAAAAGTTTTCATCTAAGGCGTTTAAAATACACTTAATTTCTATATCTGAAAATGGCCCATCTGTTTTTCGGGCTAATGAACCGTAAATCCCAATTGCTTGAACCTTCGAACCATATCTTTCTATAACTTGGTTAGCAATCGAATAAGCAATTTCCATTCTTTCTTCTCTCGTTATTTTTTTCGGACCAATCATATTTATCTCTCCTTGTGAATGAATTATTTAATTGAGCAATATAATTGGCCGTGGAGGACCACGAGCTTAACGAGGAATTTTATCTGCCATCATGTGCAAAATCCCCTTTCCTTACTAAACATTCCGCTTTCTTTTTTCCAACAAACCCGACATTTCGTCTATATCCATTTCAAACATTACCGTGTCATGTGATAGAGGTGCAAAATAATATGTAACTTTTTCTTCCCCATAATCTTTCTCTAACCGCAACCACTTTTCGGTTGGTAGCACACAAAAAGCCAACGTATCTCCGCCAAGTGAATCCATGTACCAGCGGATTTGATATTTCGGAGCAATAAAGTCCTGAACAGCTTTCAAAGTTGTGTCCCTATCCGTTCTTTCTTCATCATACGGGATTACTTTCTTCACTTCATCTTTTATTAAGAAAATATCAACACACCTTGGCTTATCAATTTCAACTAGTTCAACATTTATTTTATCTTCTTCCAGTAAGTATTCGTTAAAATAATCCGCGATAGATTCGTCAAAATCTTTCCAATCCACCCATACTAATGCTTCACTATCCCAAAAGCTTTCTTCTTCCGCTAATGGATTTTTCAAAAATAGCTCGATTTCCCCCTCTATTTGATACATACACATCCCCCTCAAATTTGATTTTTAACGCTCAAAAATTCGTAAATTCTTTATACCTTTACTGCATTTTCGCAATACTGATACTTCCAACCCCAAAAACAAACATTCTAACACTACTATATATTACCATATTTTGAATTTCAGATAAAAATAGAGACCCGTTCACAATGAACAAGCCTCTTGAAACGCTTAATATTTACTTCATTCAACATCCAGAACACCATAATGAAACTTCGCAGTCGTTCTTGTTAACTGCTGAAATTCATATTTGGCAAACCATCCTGAGCGAAAATGAGCCTTTAACACTACCCGTTTTCTCGCCACGCGATACGCTTCCCTTACCCATTCATCCGTTAATGCCACATGTTCTCCAGCTATGCGTAGTGCTTCAAAATTATTGGCTTCTTCAATAATTTCTTCAAACATCGGATCCATATAGACGACATCAAATGTATTGTCTGGCAACGTTTTCAAATAGCTAACCGCCTCAGCCTGCACCACCTCTATATGGCGCATACATGCAGTTAATGGAAGCTCAGTCGTATCGTAGGATTTCATCCCTTGCTCCACAATAAATGCTACATTCGGATTCGCTTCGAGCCCAACGACTTGTCCCGCTTCGCCAACTGTATAAGCTGCAAGCATAGCGTCAGCAGCAAGTCCCAATGTACAATCGAGCACTGAATCTCCTTTTTCAAGCTGTGCCGCTTCTAAAAAAGGTTCCGCTTCCCCACTAGCAACACGCTTTAAGCGAAACGCTGCTGAATTTGGGTGGAAGAAAAACGGTTCATTGGCACCAAAAGAATAATACTCAAAACGATTTTTCCCTGCAACGATTACATGTGCATGCAATTCCTGAGAAATCTTTCGAACAGAACGCTTTTTTCGTGGCTCAAACGAAGCATCTAATTGTTCACACGCAAAAGCAGCGAGCACCAACGATAAATCGTCTGGTCTGCCCGCTGTCGTAACAATAGTCTTTACTTCTCGCATGTTTGCTCTAAAACACCTGTTAAATGTGTAACAATTTGCTCCACAGGGAACCCTTCAATCTGTTCACGTGGAATAAAGTATGCCAATTCCCCATCCTTTAAAATCGCCATCGAAGGTGAACTTGGTGGCACATCCTCAAAAAAGCCACGCATCGCAACAGTCGCTTCAGGATCCTGCCCAGCAAAAACAGTCACAAGATGATCAGGCTTAACCGCCTCCACTGCCTCACGAGCAGCCGGACGCGCTAACCCAGCCGCACATCCACAAACCGAGTTAATCACAACCAACGAAGTCCCCTTCGCCTCCACCATAAATTCATTCACCGCATCAGCCGTAGTAAGCTCCGTAAATCCAGCCTCCACTAACTCCTCGCGCATTGGCTTCACTACCTGTTTCATATATTCATCGTAAGCGTTCATGCTTTTACCCTCTTTCATATGTATTCGCAAAGGTTATTATAGCAAGGTTTTTCAAGAAAGTACAAAGACTTGCCTTTTGCCTGATTTCATGGGTTTTCGGGGGAAATGTGACTTTTTCGTGATTTTGGTGACTTTTTTGTGTAACGAGGATTGGTTTGTTAAACACTTGTTACACACCTAAAAAATGGATTTTATTGTTGGGTTTTTAATCATTGCTGCCATCACTCTAATTTAGAGAGGCTTTTATAAATAATAATGACCAGGTACTCACATTTTATGAGCGCCTGGTCATTTATTTTGGTGACTTAATAATAAATTTTCAACCTGCGTTTTAAGTGCCATATTAGCTTGATTGGCATAAATAAATATTTCACCTTCACAATTATACCAATAATTGGTTGATTACCAAAATTGTCTATGTTATTATAATATTGTAATATATTATATTTTTAGGAGGTTTTTATTTTGAAGAAAAAATTATTACTTGTACCTGTTATCTCTCTAGGATTGTTCGGTGGCTTAACTGGTGGTGTATCAGCAGCGGAAACAGAAAATACAAACCAAATTCAAACTCTTTCTACTATAAATACATACAGTAGTATTCATGATCGAGCTTATGAACTAAAGAATGGAGGCATTGGAAACTCTTATACTGACACTTATAATGCTATTAAATATTATAAATTTTATTTCGATGGTAATGATGGGCTCATTGTAAATTTTGATAGTAAGGGCTCTCATAAACTAAGTGTTTTAAACGGTAACTTTATAGAAATTGGAACGGACAGAGATGGTATACTAGCTAAGGATTTAACTAACGGTTGGAATTATATTGAAGTAGTAGATACAAGACCTAGTCTTCGTGCATCATACTATGATTTAAAAATAAAATGGTATTAATTTGTTATAAAAATATTTTTTTAATATATATTTAAATTTATGAACCTAGACCAAGACGGCAATTAAGCTATCTTGGTCTTTACATTTTAGTTACTACGCTGTGCAATGATAAGTTTCAAACCTTCATAATCACCTGTAGTTAATTCACCTTTATCAAATTTATCTAACCATGACTTTTCAATTAAACCTTTATCTACTGCTTGTTCAATGTGGTCACGTACTGCTGCTTTTGTTGTCTTATTCGTAAATTGCATTGTATCATCATCCTTTTCTGTTTCTTTTGGCTTCATAGCTTCTTCAATACGATTCAAGAAACTATTCCAACGTTCTTCACATAAAATACGATGTGGGCAATATTTGCCGTTCCAGTCTTGGTGTTTTTTTACGCGCTCGATACCCCAACCGTATTGTTTTAATAATTTTGCGATGTATTCTACGGCGTTTTCTTCTGCAGCTGCATAGCAAGAGCCTCCAGATTTGCTGTAGCAAATTTCTATACCGATAGATAAACGATTACCTTTCTTTAAAGCGTTAGGATCGGTACTACCTCCACCGTCACCACAATGCCAAGCGTTACGGTTGAAAGGTATTGCTTGAATAACCTCTTTATCATCTACAGCTACATGATAAGAAACCTGATTATTATTACTAAGCATGTATGCAATTTCATTAGCTGCAGGTGCATCATTGGCTGTATTGTGTACTGTAATAAATTGAGGGTACATGATAAAAGGTGCCTTAATTGAATACTTGGTTGGAGGTAGTAAGATTTGTCTGAATGTATATGTCATTTGCGGCCACCTTCTTTGTTAAGTTTTTCAATCGTTTCTCCAACTATCCCAGGCATATCTACACCTAATGTTTGAAGGTTTTCAGCGATTGAACCACCTTCTTTGTATAGGAATAAAGCTAATGTGAAGCCTGTTAAATAGAAATCTAAGCCAAAAATTAAATCCAGTAGGATAACAAATGTAATAGCAACTAGCTCCCCAATCCATCGAATGATACCATCCCGCATAATCCGTGATTGATAAGGTGATACCTTCTTCCATGTTTTCAATAAGCCTGTTGCAAAGTCCAATACTTTAAATGCGAAATAAGCAAGTAGCATATATAAAATAGTTGCTGGTACTAATGATAAAAACGGATATTGAATTAATTTTGCAATGTCCATAAGACACCTTCCTTTTTGCATAATAAAAGCCCTCCACAATTAAACTGTGGAAGACCTCTTTAAACTACTTCTTCGATTGTTTGTGTGACTTATAACTATTAATTCTGCATAAATTTTTTGTAATTTTTAGTGAGTATTTTATTATAATTTTTAATCATAATGAATAAAAATAGTAAAATTATAGAAGCGATTGATAAAAATAAAATTGGGAAAAGAAACGTGATTACAATCGATAATATTAATAACGTTACTATAATTCTATAAAAAATTTTATCATAGTTAGATTTAACCAATATATTTTGTATACGGTTTAACTCTTTAATTTCATATCTTATTTTTATATCATTAATATTCTCTTTAAATATAAGATCTTCTTCTTTAGGATTATCTACTACTTTTCTAAATAAATAGTAATTATCTCTCTTATATAAAAATTTATAATCTTCATTTTGCTCTTTTATATAGTAATTATATTTTATAGAAATAAATTTAGAAGGAACAAAAACAATTAAAAATACAATTAGCGTTGTTCCAAAAGACAAAAAAATTGCAGCATATAGCTTCTCCTTATAGTCACTTCCTAACATTAAGATAAAAATTATCATAAAATAAATAAAACTGAAGATAGCTATATTATAAATTTGATTAGACTTTTGATAATTTGTCATTGTAATTTTTTCTATTGGTATTTCTGAAATTCCTTCAACAAACACTTTTGCAATTTTAGGAAGAATAATTGTTAGCAAAGGAACAAATATCAATATGAAGGAAATGAGTCCCTCTTTTTCATTATCAGACTCCAATAAATTATAAATATCTGTAATAATTTTTATAGTAGACAACCAATTTAGCACCACCATTTCCTAAAATACTATTTTATGAGAACTCTTTCAATATATTTTAATAATATTCAAATATCCATACTAATTTTACCATCTCCTTTTAGGCATAAAAAATAACGCTAAGCTTCGCTCGCGTTTCTCTTAAAACATATTTGCATACTCACTCCATGACAGTACATTTAGTTCTTCCTGCTTTGAATATAGATAATCAAGCATATTTTTAAACTTTTCTGTTGGATAATTCATTTCATCTGTATTCACATCTTCTACTTTGTGCAGTAGGAAAATCACCGTTGCCCCTGTTTCTATTACATAATCAATCGCATTTCTAAACGTGATTTCTTCTACATTGTTAAATAAGATGACCGTTTTAAGCAGGTGTGGTTGAATTGGTGGAAGAATTTCATATTCTTCTCTTATTGACCTTCCTAATTTATAGTTTTTCATGACCTCTAAAACGTCATTATTATAACCGCCATAAGGGTACGCTACAAAATCAGCAGTTCTGGAGAATCCATTGGAAATTAACCATTCCCTACAACCGTCCAATTCTGCTTGGATACGATCTATTGTCAATGTTGATAAATCTTGATGTGTAACAGTGTGATTAAACAAATCCCACCCATAATTATATAACTCTTTTAACTGTGCTAAATTCATATATCCCGTTGTACCTACTGAGCCGCTAATGACACCGACTGATCCAACGAATCCTCTAGCCAACATGAGGGGAAAAGCGTTCGTATATTGAGAAATAAAACCATCATCAAAGTGAAGCAATACATTTCCTTTTGATTTCCTGTTGGTGTAGATTCCATCAAATACGACAAATGTATGATCGCCAGTAACACTAATTTGTAATGTTGTAATCGAATTATTAAGACTTTCATTACCTACAACATTCAATTTAGAAAAAGGTATCATGACCTCATTCCATCCACTAATCACTTTCCATTTTGTCGTTTTCCAAGAAAGATAGCTTGCCATATTATCAACTGAAGATAACCTCAATTCAATATTAGAAAGCTTGTTCACATCTTCTACGTAGAATCGTATCATCATTGTTTTGGTTTTTGATAAGTTAAATTGTACTGATCTTAGTCTACTCGCTGATGTAGTATTGGCATCATTTGTAGTTACTTTGACAGACGAATGTCCGACTTTAACATATTCTGCATCTTGTGAAACTACTCCATACCACAATTGCCATCTTGAGAAATCTGTCATTAATCTTCCCTGGTTAATGGTTTCTTTAGACTGTCGATTTCCCGATGTAATAGCTGCAAATCCACCCTTTTCACCATCCCAATATTGCGGTATGACTGCGCCAACTGCATCACGAATCAGCTTCTTTTTTGTAAAATCAACACCTTCACCACCTGGTATTATAAAAGTTTGCTTCACATCATCCCAATACTGACTAGGTAAAGGGCTTCCCAATGCATCACGGATTAACTTTTCTTGATTAAATTTTGTCATATTATCACCTTCTGTAGTTTGTTAATGGCATCCGTTTGCATTTTATTTGTGTAATCTTTAATTTAAATCGAGGATAGTCTCTACCTTCGTCTAATGTCCATACCGTATCAAAATCCCATCCATCGAATGTAGATTGTGTTTGCATTTCTGTAGTTGTACGTGCTTCGATGTAAGTTTCTGTTACTCGCTTCCAGAAATTTGACCATACTTCACCTGTTATAGGTTGTGCCCTATAATAAGGTTTTGGCCACCACGAAGGAGGACCTGTACTATTCCATTCAGGCTCCCAATAATCACGATCTTTATTGTATTGTGATGTGTAATTTACATATAATTTATTATCCGTACCTCTTATAAACATTTCTTCAACATAATTTAAATCGCTAGACCACCCCCGCATAGTAACACCTAACGATACATCACAATAACAGGAAATTATTTCAGCACCGTAATTTTCGGCAAAAACATACAACTGTTTCCTACTGCGTGACGAATAGTTATAAATCTCTACACATGTATAACAATTCTCAACATTACCACTATATAGAACGTAAGCAAATGTACCAGCCTGTATATACTTATCATCTGGCTTATCTTTGTCTTGTACACCACCAATTTCACCTGTAACATAACAATCTTTTATAACAGCATTGGAATAGCAAACAAACCCTCCGGCATGTCCTGCTGTTATATCTACATTAGCAGAACATTTATTTATTATGGTCCCTGTACCAGCTGAACTTACTAAACCGCCTGTATTACTGCTTACATTTGTGGATTCCATTTTACCTGTTACATGGCAATTGGTAATTGCACAATCGTTTGTTTGTTGTACTAAAATAGCTATCCAGGTATCTAACGTGTTAGTAATATAAGCATTATCAATCGTGATATTTAAAAGTGTTGCTTCTATTGCTGAACTGATAAAAGCTGGACCCCCAATATCTTCAGTGATTGTTAAATTACTTATCGTATATCCGCCACCATTATAGGTACCACAAAACGCTTTACCTTGATTATCACCTATTGGTAACCATTCAACACCTGATAAATCAATATCCGCCACTTGTTTATAGTAATACTTAGGGTTTTCATTATTTTTATTCCTCACATTGATAAGGTCTTGTACAGTTTTAATTAATAATGGGTCATCTTTTGTACCAGTTCCGCCACTAAACATCATCCCCCTCTCCTTCTTCATCTTCTTCTTCAGTTCCCTCTTGACACATGGCTTGTACACTTATATCTACATTTCCGCTTTCCAAGCCTATCAAATTAATTT
This sequence comes from Lysinibacillus sp. EB271-A1-10B, assembly GCF_058791335.1. Taxonomy (NCBI): domain Bacteria; kingdom Bacillati; phylum Bacillota; class Bacilli; order Caryophanales; family Bacillaceae; genus Lysinibacillus; species Lysinibacillus sp. EB271-A1-10B. Next base: position 147,110 of record NZ_JBYTDL010000009.1, on the reverse strand, counting down.
TAACGCCTATATATTTATCTTCTGCATCTTTAATTAATTCCCATAGTGCTGCTATCGGCTCTGCTTGCTCTACCTTGCCAATCCCCGTAGTCACACTAATTACTTCATCATAGGAAGTTGTAAAAAGAAATTCAGCTCCGTCACAACCTGCCGATACAGTTTCTGACTCTAAATAATACGTTGGTCCAAGTAAACCAGGGTCAACAACCTCATCATTTTGTGCTGTAAATCTAAAAGCATACCAAGCTTGCCTGTGCTTTGATGAGTCAAATTCTGATGGTGGTTTTTCAAGAATACTAATAACAATGTACATCACATTTTTGCGTGGGAAAGTCCAGTCCTTTATACCCTCGTATGATCTGTTAGTTCTTATACCTTTACTGTTGTAAGTACGTATACTAACGTAATAAGAACGATATTTCCTTAATAACTTCAAGCGTAATCCATTGTGTTCGAGTAATGCTTTATAAAATATTTCTGCTTGAATAGCATTTAATGAAGGACTAGCAGGTACTAACACACCATTTAATTGTAAACAATTCACTTCTCCAATACGTAACTCGTAAAGTGGTTCAAATGGTATCTTTTCGAAAGCAACTCCATACATCACACTCTTATGAACAGTTGGATCAAATTGTGAATTTGGAACTTCTGAAATAGAAACTACTAAGTATTCTGCACCATCACGCGGTAGTTTCCAATTGGGCAACTGATCTCTTATCGTTTCGTAATCGTACACAAATGGAACACCATCGGAGCCGAACGTCACAATATTTATTTTATAATTACTAAATTCAGGCCTTAATGATAATTTAATATCTCCGTACTCTTGCATCAGGTGATAGTTTAACTTGACAGAAAAATCATCAAGCTCTAGATTTTCCCCTTCTGTGTCAATTAACAAGCTACTGTTGCCTAACATGTTGTTCTTACCAATTTTAAATTCACGTAACGGGGCAATATAAACTTTATTGAATTTCACTGCATAATCTCTTACTTTGTGAATCTCTGGATTAAGTTGTTCGAGAGGCACTTCACTTATGGTAATACTGATTGCTTGCATTTTAGGTTTTGGAAATGTCCAGTTACTCATGACTTCAGCTATTTTCTCAAGTTTGTATTCTTCATATTGATTGTCCTCATACCACTCACTAATGTACACGTGGTACTTACTGTATTGGGGCTTAACCTTTAAAGACAAACCTTTTAGTTCACCTTGGATATAAAAATCAATAGAGGTAGATATATTGTCAGGTAAGATTTCTTCCTCGCCAAGTTCTATTCCATCAAGAGCCATACAATTGATTTTGCCCATTTGCCAGCTCTGCAAAAAGTAATTTAAAGTAGGGTCTTCTTTCTCTTCATATTCCTTATCTTCATTCATGACATTCACAATATCACGTATAACTTGCCCTACGTCCAACTTCGGTACTTCTTTAAATAAAGGATTATAACGTTTACCTACGATACGTTCCGTTGCATCAATGGCTAAATCTGTATCAATCATGCGAACGGTATCCCCTAACTCAGCTGAAGCAATTTCTTGCTGTTGAGAGCCAGACATTTTACTAAAATCGATAATGTCTACTTCATGTGCATATTCAAACAAAAAATTTTCATCCAAATCAATTTTTTGTGTAATCGATTGAATGTTTTTCCCAACCTCTAACTTAAGGTTTTTATTGGCACCACGTCTGTTATGAATCGTAATGACAAACTTGTTATATTCAACTTCTAACCCATTTTGGCGTGCAAATTCATTAATGCGACTTCTACCACCTTTAGCGCTTGGTCTATAGTAATAGTAACCACCTGCTAAATCAATAATCTGAAATCCGTCCATTCCCCAGCATTGCGAAATGATACTCCGCGGTGAACCCTCATAAAATTCTTCTTCATCTTCTGCTACAAAGGGCGCTTCCGATGGAGTATTTAATACATAACTTACATGCTCAAGCATCAGCTTAATTGCTTTACTCCGATCACGCTGCTTGTCTACCCCAGCAATAATAAAATAATCCCCATCCATTTCGACTAAATTAGGGTAGTGTAAAAAGGAGGGGAATATATTTTCAGCCATTTGTATGTCAGCAGTATATTGATCATTGATGACTTCATAAATCTCTGCGTTAATAACATTTTCAAGCGTACCAATAAGCGATAGATTGCTATGATTTAAAACCTTAATATCGTAACTCATACAGCCACCATATCAGGTGAACAACGGAACGTTGCCCAAAATAACCCGTCATCCACGATACGCTCAAAATCTTCACTAGAAATAAACTTGGCCATATATGCCCACTTTGAATCTTCATCAAAAATTAATCGCTCTTTCTGTGATGATTTAAAATAACTACGCAATGCCCGACAAGCATCATAATAGGTTTGACCTGGCAACGGTGTAAGTAGGAATTGTATGCGAATTTCAATATCACTTTCACTATTATCAGTTACCACTACACTGCCACTAACCTCCGGTAATTTTATAAATGAATCACTAAATTCACCAAAAAGGGGCCTCTCGGTGTCCATAACCTCAAGCCCAAATCGTGAACAGTGTATTCCTTTAAATGTGATGTCACGCATACTATTTCCCCCTTCGATCACGTTGCTGTTGCTCATAAATTTGACGTGTAATCTTCTTAACATCAGCTTCTTCGCGAATAAAAAATTGTGCACCTTCTAACATGCGTTCATAATTATTATGAATTATTTGCGGTTCTTGTTGTCCTCCACCAGATGCATCAAATATGGCTTTACCAATCGCACCTAACACTCGCTCATTAAGAGGTAAAATAGCTTCTGGTCCAGCTTCTCCTACCCCGTGCAATCCATTTCCTGTATTAAACAACGTTGGCTTATTAAATACGCCACCTTTTGCATGCCATTGAATATCGATTTTAGGCAGCCCTTCACCGAACCAATCTAATGGATTAATAGAGCCCTTAATACTAAATTTAGGCTTCTTGAGCTTCGGCCAGTTAAAATCGAATTTAAAGAATCCCTTTATGGCATCTATTGCTTTTTTAACGGCATCCTTTGCTTTGTTTATTGGTGTCTTAATGGCTGAATAAATAGAATCCCATTTTTCTTTGACCTTCCCAAGTAAATCACCAAATGAAAAGAATCCTTTGATTTTGTCGACAACAGTCTTAGCAACATCGGAATTTTTTGACCAGATATTCGAAAAGAAGTTAGAGACACCTGTAAAAATTTCAACTGTCTTACGTTTTATTGTGTCCCAGTTTTCGACAATCGTTTTTACTAATATGCCAACCGGTCCCGTAACGACAGCAAGGATGGTTTTCCAGTTTTCCTTCAGGAAGTCGACTATAGCGCCACCAGCTTTTTTAAAAACGCCAACAATAAAATCCCATAAATCCGTGAAGAATTCTGCTATAGAATCCCAGTTTTCAATAATTAACGGAACGGCTATGGTTAACGCTGTGACCGCAATACCAATTGGTCCTGTTAAAGCACCAAAAGCAAGTCTTAAAGCTGGTAATACTTTCGAGGCTAGATTAGTAATGACAGGAATGAGTTTACCTAAAATCGAGGCAAAGCCAGCACCACCCTTTCCACCACCAAATAAGGTGGTTATGGTGTATACTGCTGGGCTGAGTGCGGTAAATGCACCTACTAATGTGCCAATAGCACCGACAATAGCTACAATGGTAGATGTTAACACTGGGTTCTCTTTTGCGAAACTAGCAATACTCGATACTACATTGGCAATAACACCTAACAACGGTTCAAGTGCTTCTTTTACATCTGATACAGCTTGTCTCAACTCTGTCATTGGATCAGCATTAACTTGCTCAGTCATTTTGTTAATTTCCGCTTGGCCTTCAGCAACAGTAATCTGTCCATTAGCCACATCATCTAGCACACTAACAATTGCATCGCCCTGGTCTTCCCACATAGTCCCGAAAATTTCAACGCCAATCGTTTCACGTAAAGTAGCATCTTCGATTTGGGATAACCATTGTGCCATCTCGGAAAATGCCTTTGAACCTTCTTCGCCACCTTTAGCAATCGCTTTCCCCCATCCCTCTAACTGAGAGAATAAGGCTTGTACAGCAGCACTGTCAGGAGGGTCTTTCGCTATCGCTAACTTTTCGGCATTCATAGCTTTAAATGAATCTAATTCAGCTTTGTGCGCTTCTCTTACAGCATCCATTTCATCACTTAATCTCTCATTAAGTGCTTCTTTACGATTAGTATGTTCCTCTTGAAGTGCCGATAATTTCGCCTGATTCACTTCTCGTAACGCATCAATCTGTGCCTTATTAGATTCACTAAGTACCTTTAATTCCTCTTGTTTGCGTTGTTGAAAAGCTTCTTTTTGAGCGTTATGCCGTTCTTGTAAGGCTACTTTTTCAGCTGCTTGCATTTCTTTTAATGCATTTTTCCGCTCATCAAATCCACTTTTTAACGATTCTTTTTCGTTTGCAATTTGCTCCGAAAGTTGTTCTTTTCGAGTCTCAGTCTCTGTTTTAAGTGCTTCTTTTTTAGAATCCGATGCTTCTTTTACTGAATCCTTTTGACCTTTTAAAACTTCAATTTGTTCTTTTCGATCTTCTCTGATTTTTTCAAGACGTAACTGTTCTTCAAAATTGCGTAATTCTCGCATTTCATTATTTACACGTAAGTTTAGTTCAGCACGTTTCTGTGCGTTCTCTTGTTTCTTAATGGCTTTATCTTCAGCTTCGGTTTTAGCATTTAATGAATCTATTTTATTGTCTAAGGCTTTTAACTGATTATATTTTTCTTCATCAATGAGCTTCATACGCTCTTTGTATTCTTTGTCTATGAGCTTTATTTTTGCTTGAGAGTTTTTCTCAAAAATTTTCAGCTCTTCTTGTTGCGCCTTTTCAAACTGACGTAACTGTTCTTGCTGATTTTTAGTTAATGTCTCAGTTTCAGCAGTTAATCTTTTTTCCAATGCTTTTTGTTGCTGTTCATAGCTTTTAACCGTAGCATCGTAATTAGCGCTTAATTTTTTTTCAAGTGCTTTCTGTTGTTGGTCATAACTCTTAGATACAGCGTCATACTCTCTTTGAAGCAGTTTATCTAAAGATTTTTGTTGTTGAGCATGACCCTTTGAGATGGACTTCTCTCGATTACTGAGCGATTTTGCTAAGGCATCTTCTTGTTTAGAAAAGTTGGTTGCCATCGCGGAAAGTTGTTCATCTGACATTTTTTGCGTATCCCCAACAACATCACGAATGGCGTCCTTCATGGATTCTTTCAATCCGTTGCCCATTTCAACAGCGCGAATACGCCCTTCTTTCAAGCCATCTAGTAAGTTGTCGATATTCCAGCTTTTTTCTTGAGCAGCTCTCGCTAAGATGGTTTCAATCTCCTTAGCATTGTAGCCCGCTCGTTTCAGCTGTCCGCCATATTCGCTGATAATATCAAGCTGTTCAGGAGGGAAACCGATTCTCAATAAACGACTAATTAAGTTGGTTGCCTCGATATTGGATATACCAAGCGCTTTGCCAACTTCGTTCGTTTCTTGAATCAGTTCAGTAAAATCGATCCCACTATATGCTCGGGTAATGACAGCTGCACCATTTACAACTTCTTGATTAGCCTCATCTGTAGCATCTTTATTTAAAGCCCATTGCCTACGAACTCCTTCAAGCGAGGCTTCTCCATCAACACCGTACGCTTCTACATCTCGCACAGCCTGTCTAACGGTTTCTCTTGATGATTCAGGTACATCAAAAGAAATCTTAATAGATGTATCCAAACTAGAGCTTTCTAATGCTGCTGATACTGCTGTGCCTACGCCAATAGCCGCAGTCGCTGCACCTGCCATAGACTTTAAGCTATCCTTAAGACCATTTACTTCTTTTTCTGCTTCATTTGCTTCTTGTCCCAATCGAGCTAAATCTTGTCGAACTTGTTCAACAGAAGAACCACTGTCTAACGAACGAATGGATGCTCGCAACTCTGTTATATCACGACCTGCATTTAATGATGAGCGTGCAATTTTATCGAATGCAGTATCTAATTCTTTGGCACTGGCAGAGCCATTTTGGATAGCTCTTGTTAAATCCCTCCCCAATAAATCAGAAAAATCACCAACCGATTGGCCAGTGACTGAAAATAAATTTTGCAATTGTCGTAAAGACTCGGTTTGATCAGCCTGAGCTTGCTTTGTACGTTGTAATGCTTGTTCTGTTCCTGTTATGGCATTGGCTGCTTGTTGTTCAGCAATTTGATTACGCTTAAGCTGTCCCTCTAGTTTTTTGGCTTCCTCTGAATTTTCACCCCATAGATTTTTTGCACGTGCTAAAGTTGCTGTGGTTTCTTCTGTTTTACGCTTTGCCACTTCATAAATTTGTTGTAAACCACTCATTTTCGCCTCTAACTTTTCAGTTTCAGAAGCATTGTGTTTCATCTGTTCTTGTTGGAGCTTCATCTCTTGACGTAATGATGTGGTTTCTTTGTTCATTTCCGTCATTGATTTATTAAATTCTTGGTTAAATGCCTTGAAGGTTATTTTGACTTCGTTGTTATTGTTAGCCATATACTCACTCTCCTATCAGGCTATTACTCCACCCATCAAACGCCAGTTTATTCGCATAAATACGCTCTACTGTTGCTATTGGACCATGCCAAAAGGTTTCGGGGTCGATGCCTGCTATTAATACGTAGAGTGTGTAAAGGTCCTCCACATGCTTGATGACTAGCTTTGGTGGTGGTGTTTTTTTTTGGATTTTTTCGTTTGTTTGTGTAAAGCTTTAGCAAATTCATTCGATTCACTCATTAATCCAACAATCAAATTAGCATAGAGTTGGATTGTATCCGTTAATGAATAATGGTACTTTTCTAAAAATTCATCAAAGGATAATCCAAGATTTTTATTGGCTCCAATTGCTGCTAAATAAATAACAGCAATTAATTTTTGCTCATCAAAAGCGTTCATTAACTCAAGGGAAGCTTCTTCATCAGATTGAGTAATAAGCGTTTCAAGTCCCTTTATTTTCAATAAATCTTCAAACAGACTCGATTCTAACAAGCCTGTATCATAACCTTTTTTCACGGCAGCGTTCGTTAAAAAGGCTGGGTGTACTTTCGTGTTAACAAATCGCTTTTCAAATTCACCATCAACCTCTACAACTTCTACCTCTTTTAACTCGACCTTTTGAATTTTCATGTGATTTTCCTCCATCTATTCAAAAATAAAACACCTCCAATTCGGAGGCGTTGGTTTGGAATAAAGCTTGCTTAAAAGTAATTCTAAAAATCATTTTTTATAGTAAATGAAAAGAAAGCATATTGAATAAAGATTGATCAACATGCCTTCCTTTTTGGTAATTTAGTATTAAGTTTTTATAATAAAGTTTGACGATTTTTTAGTAGCTCTTCTTCAACAATCGCATCCGTTACTTTAAGTGTAAAATATCACAATGTTATCGATTTACAAAGTTTAAGTGACTATGTTAAGTGATTAAGACTAATGCACTTAAAATGAAAGTTATCAATGATATAATTTGTAAAACATTATGTTGAAGGTCTGGAATAATGCGGTCTTTTATTGGAGGTAATAATTTAAGTGTATTTTTAAAATGAGTTTCATATAGAGTTTTTGGAAATTGCTTTAAATGCTTCCCAGTAAGATAAGGCATCCACCAATTTAGAAGTTGTATAAATAAAAATACAAACCAAAAGACCACCGAAATAATCATTAGCCATTTTATCTGTGTAATAAACAATCCTATACAAAGAATGATAATAATTCCGTTTACAGTAGCCTCAATGATTTTTTCCTTTGTTGAGTATTTTGATAAATCATTCCACGGATAAAGATTAACAAGGGTTGTTACTTCAAAATAAAGAAACAACAGAATTTGGAACGCTATCGCAAAATTAAATAAATCCATTAACTCTCCTCCTTTTAACCCTATATTATTACTATTTTTACAAGTATACACAGTTAATATTGGCTTTTCTAATTAATCTTTTCGACAACAGAAGCAAAAATTTCTAATTCAACTAGCCTACACCGTTGTTTAAGTGTAATGGTTCACAATCTTTTTGATTTAATGGGTTAAGGTGTATCTGGTTCAGACTTTTCAACTAATTTCCGTGTGAAGTTTGTATGCCAAGTTTCCGCAATTTCTGGTTCTTCTAACTCAGCTGTAATCGCCTCATAGTAGAATTGGCCATGTGCATCCGCAACTGCACTAAATGCTAGTTCAAGCATCGCTAACTCTTCTTGGGACGTATTGATGGTAAAACCACCTGCATTAGATGCTTTAGGGAATGCGATTAATTTTGTGAGGTCCTCAAATTCATCTACTACATCAGCTGTAAATACAAAGTCTTTACCTAATGAATTAGAGCCATAACTATAGATACCAGGCTTTAAATCCTCGTTAGATAAACCGAAATAGTCACGTAAAACTTGTACAGGTACATGGGCACTAACTGTTACATTTAGCTTTAATGTAACGGTTTTCTCCGCAATTGTTGCACGACCACATTTTTTCGATAAAACAGTTGTCTCAGGTTCAGATGCAATCGTACCTACACAACCAAATTTTGTACCTGGTTCTTGTTTACCTCCTTTCGTAAATTGAATCGATGCGTTTTTGATATTCCACGCATCAAATTGCTCAATTACTTGTTTTGACATTATAAGCCCTCCTCTATTAATTCTTCTAATGCGCCATGTAATTTCTCTAAAATTTTAGGCGTTGATTTTTGTAATGAACGATCACTAAAATGCTGTGCCCAGGGATTCGTTGGTCCTCGACCTTCATCAGGGAAAACCAAGTAACCAAAACTACCTTTTTTATTGGCGGCTCCTCCCTTTGTTTTCACAACAAACCCCAAATTATGTTCCTCACTCGTTGACCAATTACTTTCTTTCGCATGTCTCTTATTAGCAACATTTGAAACGGGTAAAAGGTTGGACATTTCTTTTGTAGCAATCTCAATAGCATCCGTGTGTAGCACTTGATTAATGGCTTTCTCTGCTCGACCTGGTAACGCCTTAATTTTTTCTTCCAAAGAAGTTAAATCATTAAATTCAACTAGTGACCTCATAATTCAATACACCCAGTCACAATTTTGCGTTGATAAAGAAATACAACTCTATCAACGTAGTTATCCGTATCTTTTCGTTTTAACCTTTGTTTTTGGGTACGTTTCAAAGACATTCGAGGTAAGTTAGAAAGCTCTATAACAATATCAATCGTACGTTCATCAATGTCATCACGATTTTCCGAATAATAATAGATAACTACATCTTGACTGATAGACTTATTATCATCGTTTTTACTCATGTCACCTGTTTCATAAACAAAGAAATGATAGTTCTTTTTCTTAAACTGAGTTTCTTCATCCTCTGCTAAATCATCCTCAAAAACAGGAATATCAAAGGTGTTTAACGCTGTAAGTAAAGCGTCAATCTGTTCCTGCATCTTGGTTTTCGTTTTGCTCATGTGCTCCCACCTCCTGCAAATAAAAATAGAGATACATCTTTTCTCGATCCGAATCGACCTTAATCACGTCATACTCATTGCCATCCACAATGACTTTTAATTTACTTTTATCAAATTTGCGTAAACTTGGAGGGCAGAGCGTGCGAATCTTCAAACTCAAAACAGCGCTCAATACTTTGGCCATTTCATAATCTTCATCACGACATGACATTTGCTGATAAGCAAGCCTCCCCATTGGTACAAACTTTTCACCGATTCTTTTTCCTTTAGGAGATCGCTCTGTTTCCTTTACACCATATTGTATAAAACCGTCATTCAGCACATCACGGATTTTCTTGTTGGCCATTTTCAGCTCTCTTTTCTAATGCAACATGCATAATAAGGCGTTTCAGTTCATCTGCAAAATTCTTTTCAAATTCATCTGCTGCATTGTTATATACATATCGACAGCGCTCTAATAACAACTCTGTTTCCCATGCGTCTAATCCAAAAGAAAAAGCCTTACTCGTCAATTTCTCGAAGTAAGACTTTACTCTATTAATGATACGTTCCAATTCAGCATCTTCATCATCCCATGTAATACGTAATCGATGCTTTAACTCTATAAGCAGTTCATTCATCATTATTCACCGCTTTTCAATGCTTTTTCCGCTTCAATAGCTTCCTCTTTACCTTTTACTTTAGTGCCGTTAGAAAGCTCATAATAGCCTTTTCCTGTGTGCTTTGGAAACTCTGACACTTGTTCTCTCGGTTTTTCCTGCTCGTTAATCATAACTTCTGCTAGATAGATTTTTTTGTACTTAGGGTGCACACCTGTTAAAAAATACACACGTTTTTCATCTGCCGTAAAGCCTTCAGTTGGATATGTGTCACCAGCCTTATACATATGCCCATTATGTTCAACCGCTTTAAATGAATTTACTACTTTTGCTGTAATCATGTTCACTTCCCTCCCAAATTAATTAAGGTGTATCTGGTGTATTTGTAGTGACTATGTTGTTGATAGCCATATTTGTAATATCAAATACGATGAACGAATCATTATCAAGTGGACGTCCGTTTGTTAATTGACGAGTCAAATATAAACGTTGATCTTCAATTAAGCGTAATACGTCCGTAGATTCTAATTTTGTTTCACCAGCTACCCCCATGAAATAATCTTTCGGCTTACCAGAAATCATTGTATTCAATGGGACAGCAGGTGATTGAATGATTTCCAAACCAGGAATAGCAAAATTATTATGTGTCCAAGAACCATCATCGCGTTGTTTTGCCCCATACGCAAATAATTTTGTCGCATAATCGAACGGGTTAATGATTAATGATACGCCCGTATAACTACGAGTACCGCCTTTTGTTGTTGGTGCCAAGATTTTTTCACCGATTTCTTGCGGTGTGAAAACATTCAAAGTTACTTTGGCTTTATCTGGATATGCGCCATCCACAATAGCACCCGCTAAATTTTTAATCATACCGATTGGTTGTTTTTTACCGGTCCCTTTAACAATGACATTTTCTAACTCTGTTGAAATAACTTCTGTTAAAAATGCACGTACATAACGATCTAACCATTCAGGACCAAGTTCGAACATTGCTTTGCAGACAACTAAAAAGCCAGAAAGTTTATACATACCTTGCTCAATTGTTTCAAATCCGTGGTCAACCATTTCTTTGATTTCATCGCACACATCTCCCCAGAAGGCTGTTGTTGCCCCTTCTTTACGCACGACCCATTGCGTAGTTGCACCGACGCGCTGAAAATTAACGCGAGACAATAATGGATGGTCCATTGCTAAATCTTCGAATACGCGTTCATATACAGTTGGTGGTACAAATGTAGCTACACCGTCAAATGATTGCACATCAATTGCAGCGTTATAAAATTTCTTTTCCTCTGTCGTCAATGTACGTATGCCTCGTGATGCTAATACAGCATTGTCCCATTGTTGCTCGTTTGCACGATTGGCCTCGCGAATTGTCGTGTTCATTAAATCTTGGAAATGTAGCATATTACTTTCATAATTCTCAACAATTCGAGCTGCAACTTCGTTTGGATCAGCGCTTTCAAATGCTGCTTTTAGAGCAGCCACTTGAGCTTCTTTATTTTCGATAACTTTTGGTTCATTATCTAAATTTTTAATACCTGTCATATAAATGACCTCCTATTTTTGAGTAAAATAAAAACGCCTACTCATCTGAGTTGCGTTGGAAATTTGTTAAAATATTTTGTTTTGGCGCTGGCTCTCGTTTAAATCGAGCAAGAACGCTATTTTTAAATGCTTCTGCATCTGTTTTGGTTTTGTTGTCATCGGCTGGGTCTTCCACAACTGTAGATGATGCAAAACCAATAGCGATCGCTTCATCTGCTGTGAACCATGTTTCATTGTCCATCATAGTAGCTATTTCTTCCTTTGTCGCTTGAGCTTTAGATAAATATACATCAACAATAGACGCGTCTAGTTTGGTCAATAATTCAGCTTCTTTAGTTAAAGCTTCTTTGTTACCCCAAATGCCTGTCGAAGCATTATGAATCATCAACATCGAACCCGTATTCATGATTAATTCGTCTGCAGCCATTGCGATTATTGAAGCTGCTGAACATGCCCAACCATCCACAATAATTTTTACTTTTGCATTATGGTCCTTCAGACGATTATAAATCGTAATACCGTCAAAAGCATCGCCGCCAGGACTGTTAATTCGAACTGTAATATTGTCAGTCGTTACATCTTTTAATAATGCATCTATGTCACTCGCTGAAATAGAATCGTACCACCAGCTTTCCCCAATATCGCCATAGATGACAATTTCAGTTGTGGACGCATTGATATTTTTGGCTGATAGTTGATTTTTAATTTCTGGAATTTGTTCAGCATATTGTTGATTTTTAAATTGCTTAAAACGATTTTTCATGTTAGGTTTCACCTCCTTTTAGTGCAGTCTCTGCATCTTGATAATTCTTCGTAACATGACGCTTATCTCCAATTTCATCGTTCACAGGCTCATGCCCCAGTTCTTCTAGAATATTATTAATTGTATAAACCCCAATCGCAAACATTTTGTCAAAGGCTGTAGCCAATTGTACGATGTCTGTAATTTTGATTTTTGATGTATCAATTTTTAAATATGTTCGTTTTAAATAATCATCTTTTGAATAGGACTTACGATTAAATTCATCTTCCATCATTTCTGCAGGTGGATTAAGTGCAAACATAATAAAGTTGTCAGTTTGTTTATCAATATCCGCTAAGTCGCCTTTCAACAAACCACGCGGTACATGAAATGCCATCGCTACATAATTAAAAATATCATCCACAAGGTTACTTATATCTCGACTATCTATTGTTAAACCTGTTTTTGAATCTGACATGTCTTCAATCTCAAAGCCATCTTGTAATTGAAAAGCAACACTTTTCTTGTCCGGATCAAACCAATTTTTCAATTGATTTTCAAACATGTCATCTATTTTTTTCTGTGTTTCGTCATCCTGTGCCCTTAAATAATCACCTTTAACTAATACACGCTTATTATTTTTTAGCTTGTAATAGCTTTTAGCCGCTTCAACCATTTTTCCATGCGATTCATACAATTCATCGATTATCGATAATATTTTTGTATCGGTAAGTTTTAAACGAATTACTTCGGATTCTTTATACGTTCGGTTTAATTTGAAGTCTCCAATTTGTATATTTGAATACACATTTTCAAAAAATGCATATTCTTTCACATCAAAACTATCAGCAATATAGAAGTTGTTATTTTCCATAATGATTAAACATTCGTTTTCATAGATAAATTTCTGAATAGCTTTATGAAAAAATGCTGTTGCGTTTTGATTTTGATTTGGTTGTACATTCAAGGCATAATACATGTTTCCTCTGTGTAATTTTCCTTCTTTGTATGTTTTAATTTCACATCTTGATAAAGCATTGGCGATTAAGTTCACACATGTTTCTACCGCTAATTTTTTATAATAATACTCAGCCGATAATTCATAATAGCAGTCTTTCAAACTTTCTAATTGGCCATCTTTAAAGAATCGTTTAATCCATTGCCACATGCTCAAATTTCTCACCTCCTAGTAGCTGTATGTTTTAAACGCTTTCGACACGTTTTCGGCAGTTAACGTTCGGGATTCTACAATTTCTAATTCAAATTGCAAAGCATGTAACAACGCAAAAAAGCCGTCAGTCTTTCTCATCTTCGGCTCGATTTTTTCATATGTTATGTTCCCTTTTCCATCGGGCTTTACATAAGTATTATTTGTATACCATCGCATCATTAGGTCATTTCCCCATATGATTTTTTCGTAGGCGAACATCTCTTCTATAGTAGGCTGTAACTTTGTATGTGTTGTTGTTCCACTGCGGGCAATATCAAGTGAAAAACCATAGCTCTCAAATACTTCTCGTAAGTGATTGATTCTCATGATGTCACTAGCGATTTTTTTAATTCGATAGTATTTAGATTGTTCAGCAAACCAAGTAGCGATTATTTCAGGTTTATTGGTTTCTTCATAAATGATAGTGACCAAACCCTGTTCTTTAGCAAGCTCAATATCGACAGCATAATTAAATAATTTTAATGACCTGTGATTAATAAATGTATGGTGCTTCCAATACCTTTTGCCGTCCTTCTTAAACAACAATCCAACTCCTACAAAATCTCGCGTATCTGCGTAATCAATACCACCTATACATTCAGCGCCTTTCAAGTCGGGAAATGGATTGTTCGTTGCTTTAATCTTGTTCCAATCCGCAACTCCATCAGCAGATAATTGAGAAGGTTGATTCATGCGCTTTGTCATAAATTCGATTCTTGCAGATGGACGATTCTGCATGCGATCATATTCTAACTCCATTTCAAGCATCAAATCAGGTAAATGCATAATCGATGGATTTGCTTTTTCCCACACGCGCTTTTCGTGTACTTCTTCTGGATCGTCTAGTCTGCACATAAACGGAAATAAACGAGAATTTGGTATCTCACCACGAAGTACTTGTTCTGCCTCTTCTTTCATCTGATCTAGAAATCCATCTCGAACATTTCCGTCAGTCGTTAAATAAATCCGACGAGCTCTTGGTACTTTACCTAAACCAGAGGTAAATACTTTAATATTATCTTCCGTTTCATAGGCGTGGATTTCATCGAACACAACAATACCTGGTCGGAATCCATCTTTTGTTTTAGCATTATTTGTATAATAGCTAACTTCAGATTTCGTTTTGATGTGACGAATCACTTGCCTTGTTTTTTTGAAATGTTTTTTGAATGTCTTCCAGTGATCTTCTAATACATCAAATAAATCGTTAAACGATGTCTTAGCTTGTTTTTCGGATGTAGCTACAATATCAATGTTGTAACCTCTTATTCCTTGTTTACCACTCATATGGAATGCAAGTGCTGCTAAAAATGCATTCTTACCTGCTCCACGGCCCATATATAAAAGAAATTCATTAAAAACAAGGGAATCATCATCGTAAAAAAGTCCGAACATACAAGCAACCACGAACTTTTGCCATTTAAAAAGTTTGAACGGAAAGTATTTTTCTATAGACTCAATCGCTTGGTTAATAGCATTTTCATCAATCCACACATTTTCTTGTGTTAATTTCTGCTCTACTAGTTCGATTAATGCAGCCACATCTTTACTGACTAAAATTTCACCACTGCATACAGCATCGATGTAGTTGACAATATGAACATTACTTTTTCTAGTAGTCATCATCCTCACCTTCTATTTTAATCTCACTTGTTTTAAGTCCCAGTTCGCTTAATATTTTAAGCATTTGTGCATTCGTTTTATTGAGCTCGCCAATGCTATCATTTTTCTTTTCACCGCGAGCACCTGGAACTGTGACACCTCGCTCTTGAATATCCTCAATGAGCATGTTTTTCACATCCCACATAGCAAGGTAATCATCAACGAGATCCATAAAGTGTGCCTGAGTTGCTCCCATTTCAAAAAGTTGCTCTCGAAGATCCTTTTCAATCCTTCTACGCAACTTTTTATTACCTGGTACTAACTCAACGATTTCGGGTGCAATTGTTACCGTTTCTTGCCCACTTTCTTGTGTGCACTGCTCCTTTTTTTCTTTCCAATTGTATCGCTTGTACCAGGATTTCACCGTATTTTCCTTGACATTGTATTTTGCAGCAATGTCCTTATATTTCATACCTTCAAGCCAATCTTCAAATGCTAATCCATGACTTTGCACCCTTACCGCCACCTTTCCTATTGCATATTTATACATCAACAATTTAGTGTGCATGTTGTCGCGCGGAAATCTGAAAAATATATTCATTCCTGAACCCTACTCGTTGAACGAACCCCTTAATAAATCGGAAAATTTTTGACCGGGGGGTATTTATTTTACATAATTCAAATGCTGATCAGCGAAGTCAATGATGTACAAAACTTCTTCGGCCGAAATCGATAACAAATTACATGTGAAGTAAAGTTTGTTATTGTTTTTCAATTGCTCATGCACTTTATCAATCGTCATGTGCTTGCACTTACGAGCATTGACACAATCTCTTATCTGTTTGTATCGATAGTAAGCGTAACGAGTAAAGGCGTTCAGCATGTCTCGCTCATACCAACCATGTTGTGGTTTTAATACAGCTGCCTCGATTACATCAGTGTCATATGTCCATGTGCCATCTGTGAGTTGCATGTTACCACCTCTCATCATTCATATACTTGGTTGCCCTCGTTACCTCTAGTCGATCATGTACATCGTTGTGACATTTAATGCATAAGCATTGTAAGTTGCTTAGAGTCAATGACAAATGTGGATGCATCTTAACTTCTTTCATGTGATGAACATTTTCAGCTTTGTGATAGCGACCAGCTGCTTTACATAACTGACATTCATAGTTGTCACGCTTTAATGCTTCTTTGCGAAAAGACATCCACTCACGGCTCTTATAGAATTTCATCAACTCATTATTATTAATGTGCTTGATTAGTTCCTGTTTACGTTCAGTCTTAATCATTTATTGTAGCCCTCCACAATTAGACTAGATCATGTACTGCATCTGCATTGCCGTATGTTAATCCAAACACACTTACCTTGCTATTCATTACGTGTACTAAATCATCGCTGTATGCATTGATGTAGAACTGTTCTTTCACATCAAATGAAATAGCTGGCACTGTGATTACCTCTTTGATTCCTTCTGCTTCAATACCTACAAATACAAATGGAGCTTTATATTCACGTGCACCGTTAAAAGTTTTAATTAAGTTTTGTTTTGTTAATAACATATACTTCCCCCCATTCTTAGTGTTTGCTCATTAGCTTTTATAGTCTATTTAGCTTTCGACTTTACATCTTCAAGACTGCACACCCTTTCATAACCCCGGGATTAACGCCTACGATTATTTGATGGTCGATAGGATATACAGTCTTCAAGGCATAATAAAAAGCCGATAACATTTCGTTACCGGCTTTGGATGTTAGATGTTACACTAATCCATTTGCACAAGCATCATCCTACCACTTCCTAAATTGGCGTGGAAATATCCCAATTAGGAATCTGCTTTGCTTGCTTCTCTTGTAATAGAGTTTGCCATAAATCACTATTCACTATTGCAAGAATAGCATCCATCTCTAAGAAAGTTATTTGTTCAATCTTCTTGTGTACTCGTTCATAAACATCTTCAACGCTTGTGAAATCTTCCCATAGTTTCATCTTATCAAAATGAATATCTCCTATAGTTTGATACATATAATTTTCAAATTCATAAGGATCTTTAAATACTTTGCGCATCATCTCGTTTACCACTCGGTAAGTTTCCTCTGTTGTTAATGGTCGGTTGTTTGGTGTGTTAGTCATTTATCCTTCTCCTTTGAGTGTTTTTGTAATTACTTGTTCTAATACCTATTAGAACCCTGCTTAATCAAGTATAGAATCAACAATAATTTAGTCACTATTCCCTTCCTCCTTCCTTTAGGCATAATAAAAAGCCACACCATGTGGGTGTGACCAAATTCATTTTGATATTTCTCTTATATATAAATCAGGGATGTTAACTAGTACTTCATCGTTTATAATTCGATCTATAAAACCATTACTGGAATTAATAACGGATTCTGAAGAAATTGTTATTGTAAATCCAATTTTATTAATACGTACACTTAACAAATAATTTCCAAATGTACCTTTATTCAATAATTCTAAGATCCTCTCTGCTATTTCATCATTGTCATACTTCCCTTTATATTCAAGGATAATTTTTACATCATTTATAGTACGATTACTATTCTTTGAATTTTTATATGTTTGTCTTTCAATTTTATCTAAGCGCTCTAGAATAATCTCAGCTGCTCCTTTATCAATACTAGAAACATTATTCAATGCATTATTTTCTTGTATTAAACTTATCAAAGGATTTTCAACTTGAGTATCATTTAATGCAGCTTGAACAAAAGTCTTTAAATCTTCTTTTAGTTGAACAGCACCAAGCATATCATTTTTATAAAAAATCGTTCTTTGATCTACAATATCAAATGGTAATCTTGTTCCGTCCTCAGCTAACATTACCACTGGTTTTGCTATTGCATGTCTAACTGCTAACTCATACATTACATTTGGATTTAGCCCAGTCAAATTAACAATAGCTAAATCATCTTCAATAATCTTTTTTATTATTTGTCTGTTTATAGAACCACTTTCAGATATTCTATGAGCAACACTAACATTTCCTGTAATAAATCCGATTTCATTTAGTGTTGGAATAATAACTGCTTCAATTAATCCCTCAGTTGCTCTTCTTATTTCCGATTCAGTACTTCCAATTGGTGTAATGATAAAACATTTCTTTTCATTTAAATTGTTAGTCATATAATACTATCCCTCCTTCCTATAATAATAGGTTAAATGGAACGGATTGTCATTATAAGAAATATAAAGCATAAAGAAAAGCCACACCTTTTTAGATGTGACTATAATATTACATATTACCCTACTTCTTTTTTTAAATTTAGGTTTGTATATGCAAGTATTAAAACAGTTTCTTTTTTCGGTTTTTCAATAATTTTCACGATTTCTTTTTCTATTTCCATGCTTTGTAATTTAAGCTTCTCTTTATCTCCTAAAATTTTCTCATCAAAAGTAATTGGATCGTATTTTAAAAACATACGATATATTTTATCTTCCATTTCCTTCACGGATTGTGATAGATTTGGGAAATTTTCTAATACTCTATTATCGAAGAAAACTTTATAGATTGAAATTTTTGTTGATAACTCCTTTATTGTTTGTATTTGAATACTTATTTCTTTTTCTTGTTCTACTATACTTATATTATTAATTAATGTTGCCATCAAAGTTTTTAATAGTGAAAATTGCAATTTATTATATAGCTGTAACAAGTTGTCTCCAGTTTCTAAGAGTTTTAAATAATTATTAATCTTAACTTCTTTTATCATTTTCTCTTCTTCTTTTTTATATTGTAACTCCAATTGCTTTTTCATTTGCATTCTAGCGATAAAATACGCACCGAATGCACCAGCAATTCCGCCTGCCATACTTAACAATCCACCAATAATTGCACTTCTATTAGTTTGTTCTAACTTTTCTACACCTATTTGGTACGAAATAATAGTTAGACTGACTACTGCAAGTATAGTAATTATTACTAAAAAAATCAGAACTTTGTACAAAATATTTTCGCTTTTCTTCACTTATTTACCCCCATAATTTACTAAATAGATATTACCATGGGAGCAAAATAAAGACTACACCCCTATAAATGTAGCCTCTCATGCTTGTTTGCGACATACACGTACAAGCGAACGTGCTTATTTATTTGAACAATGCGATTGCGGAAATAATAGTTGCAATAATAGTAATTACTATAGACAATCTATCTTTACTATCATTTGAGCTGTTCTTTATGATATTTTTTATCGCATTTCCGAGCTTAAAAAACTCATAAAAAAATGATAGCCATATTAAAAACAAGAAAGTAATTAAAGAAAAACTATTTAATTCCACAAGAAGCCTATTATTATTATTAAATGAGTAAAAGTACCAAATAAATGCGTATATATTCAAATATGGCCAGAAAATAATAAAACTATTAGTCTCTGGTTTACTATAAAAGTAGATTCCTTCAATAAATAATATTAAACCCAATATTAACAATATCATTTCAAATGGTGAATATATTTCAAAAATATTAGATAACACAGCGTTATTTGTTATAACCCACTTAGAAGATATTATTGAAAATGCAATAGAGATTCCAAATAAAAAATAGTATTTACCGATTTTTTTTGATTTAGTTTTTTTAAATTTTTCAGATCTTTTTTCCATAATCGTCCACAAGAGCTAAAGTTTTATTTAATTGTAAGTCAATTGAAAGATAAACAAAAGACCTAACTATTTTGCACTGCCTCATACTGAACTTTATGGAGATTTTAATTACGTGCTTCTTACATACACGCACAAGCGAACATGCTTATATTTGTAAGGCAATTTGTTAATGCATTTCCGTGCGCTGTTGTAATCAATATTATAATAAAAAGCCACACCTTGTTGTTAGATGTAGCTTTTGCAGTGTTGACGTTTCCGCAAACGTCTATTTAGTTGGTATTGCCTGTTTCTTCATCTGGAAATATATCACGCTTTGACAAGTGTTGGTGTTACCTCTTTGTTACCTTGTGACACTACCTTACGAATATAGCCATAAGAATATCCTAACTTATCAGCAATCTCTTGATATGTCATACCATCGATAAAACGCAACTTAGCTATTTTGTATTCTAATCCTTCAAGCTTCTCTACGTTTTCACGAATCTCTTTTTCAATTGCTTGATAGTGTTCTAACTTTTCTTCAAGCGAAGCAATGCGTCCATTCAAACGATCTGTTCGTTGTGAAGCTACATCAAGCCCATACTTTGCTGCACCTATTGAGGAAAATGGTAAATGCTCATTCTTGCCAATCCAATATTCCTTATCAACCTCAAGCATTTCAATTTCTGCTTTTATAATATCTATAATGCGTAATAAATCCGCATAGTTCTTCATGATTTCCATTTACAATCGCCCCTTAACCATTTTCTTATTTTGTTTAAATAGCTTCGCTGCCAGTTCGTGTAATTCATCGGTTGGCTTGGCCCTTAAAATGTCTGATACGTCCGTTCCAATTACTTTTCGTTTACCAATACGAAAACCTAATTCATTCAACATTTTAGCTACTCTTGCTACATGTTCATACAAGACATAAAGCTTAATAACATATTGCTCAAACGTTTCTGGAACATACCCTCTAACCAATTCGATATAGTCCTCTAACCTCTTTATTTGCTCTCTCGCTTCATCTATGGTCATTTTTACTTTTGCCCCTCTACCGCACTTCAATAAATAGACTGGTGCACTCTCCCTTTATCACAAACCATGTATTATCAATGCTTCAACCCACTTCTAAATATGAATACACGCCACTCTTTTTTATGTTGTACTGTGCAAATAAAAAAGAAATTGATTAATCATTTCACCCAATCTGGTTTAAAATTGTCCATCGCTTTGTCCAATACATCTTGGTTGATTCCTACATATCTCAATGTTGTTTCTGGTGAAGAGTGGTTGAATAAAGCTTGTAATGCTACTATGTCTTTTGACTTTAAATAGAAATGATAACCAAATGTTTTTCGTAATGTATGTGTTCCTATTTCTCTAATTCCACATCCCTCTGCTGCTTTCCGTAAGATTCGATAGGCTGTTGATCTATCAATTGGTCGATTGTCCCCTTGTCGGCTTTTAAATAGATGCTCACCTTCACTCAATCCTTGTATATAGCGTTGAACATCTTTCCTTATATATGGTGGAAAAGTGAAGCGTTTTGGCTTGTTTGTCTTTTTTTCCACAATATCTATATGAGCGTATTGAACATCTTCTTTTCGAAGCTGTAACATGTCGGATATTCGAAGACCTGCGCTTATACCGATATAGAACAACATATAATCTCTTTCATTCATGCTTTTTAAATATTGAAGCATCAAATTTACCTTTTCTGGATCACGTATCGGCTGAACAACTTTCATTTACAATCACCCTTTCTGTCTATATGCTCCATTTACTCTTTTGTAAGTGCTGCATCTAACTCTCATTAATTCTTCAATTTCTTTTTGGCTCATCTTCTTTTTAGGTTTGCGTCCTTTTGACGCTTGCCTATCAACACCTTTACTTAACCCCTTTTGTACCAACTCTGTTTGTAATGTCCTCATATCCTCCACCTCTTTAATAAAATAAAAAAGAGGCACCAACAAAACAGGTTATTACCTGTCTGTTAGTGCCTCCGGTATTTTCCGTAAAGGCTAATATTTTATTGTTCTCTGCTACTTCATTTGCTCATATTGCGCAACAATTAAATAAATCTATATTTTCAAATATTACCTAATTATGTTACCCTTATATAAGTTATTAACCTATATATTAGGAGTTGTTATGCAATGAAAACACATTCTAAAATTGGATATATCATATTTGTTTTAGGCATCTTTTCGCTTTCAATCGGATTAGCAAGATTAACTAGTTCCCTAGAATACAATAGATTTATTTCAAATAAATCTATTGCAATAATATTCGTTGCTATAGGGCTTTCTGTTGTGTTCATCTCATACTTTGTAAAACCTCAAAAAGATAAATAACTTTACTGAACATTTTTTTTCAAGTGTTCATTCATTATCTCCACGGATTAAATGTGGTTGTACTCTAGATTTTGGTAAACGTAACAAAGTAACTAAGCCGAAATCGTCCAATGCATTTCCACCTTTAATCGCACCCTCTGGTATCCACACCTCTAATTTGATAAGATGATAACCTTTACTCTTACCTGATTTGCTTGGTGCAAGTACTGAACAGCTACCAGACATTGGTGCTAAAACTAGCATACTGTCATGATTGCTTTCTTTAATTTGTCCTGCTACTTTTTGAACTGACTCTTGTGTTACATCAAAAATTAGACTCCTCAATTTACTAACCCCTATCTTTTAATTAGCTTCACTTAATTTCAAAATCTTTCTCTAATTCATCAAATTTTTGCAAACATTGTTGGAAAGCCATTTTATGATTACAAACTTCTGTATCATTTACTAAATTTACAGCTGCTTCTACAAATTCATGTAGAGTTTCTAACAATCTTTGCTCCTTGTATATGTGGAAGTAAGCGCCTCCGAAGCTAACCTTTCCAGTTTCCTTATCGAGCCAAATAAATGGTGTATCTGATTCATCTACTACGACCAACTTACCTTCGAAAACTTCATGTTCTTTGAATTTCAAATTATAAGCATTGTGCTTTGTTTCAAAATATTTACCCATAATATTTCTCCCTCTAGTTGAACAAAATCTATCAATCATGTTGCTCCCACTCCCACAAACTAAGCTTCCCTTTTGCAGGAATTTGTTTAGTCATCAACTGTACTTGATCTAATTTCCAAGCAAACCGTCCTTCTGTATAGTCTCCAAATTGGTATTCCTGTTCGTTGATTATGTCACCTGTTGTTTCAGCAGTAGCATATTTGTCTTTAGTCACTTTATAACAGTCCGTTAAAACGGCTGTTGCAATGACACAACCTGTCGGAATTAATGATGTTGTATAAAAGCCATACTTAAATAGGATCTCTTGAATTTCAGGATAACTACATGCCTCGTAGTCAATCGTTTTACTTGCATGTATTGCAATTGGACCTCGATATTTCGTTTGCCATGATCTTGTTTCAAATTTCTTTGCTTTCAATGCAATCAATAAAGCCCATGGTTGTCTGATTGTTATAGCTTTCATACGTTTACTCCTTCTGTGTTTCATT
Organism: Lysinibacillus sp. EB271-A1-10B; assembly: GCF_058791335.1. NCBI lineage: Bacteria > Bacillati > Bacillota > Bacilli > Caryophanales > Bacillaceae > Lysinibacillus > Lysinibacillus sp. EB271-A1-10B. Next base: position 123,826 of record NZ_JBYTDL010000009.1, on the reverse strand, counting down.
TTTTCAAACCTACACGCATACGTTTACTCTCACTAACTTCAAAAACTTTATTGTGCTGCCATTGAATAGAGTCCTGCCCGAACTCTTTTGGCTGCAAAACTGCTACAATTGCGCCCTGCTGTACAATGTACACTCCATCATTCATGCCATCTAAGCTAGTAAGTTTATTGCCCATATAAGCCCCTCCCTGTTATAATTGCTTATAGTATTTATTAAGCGAAGGGCTTAATTGTAGGGCTACAGTTGCACCTGTAGCTCTGCGCTATCCATTCCAATTCACAAGTTTCGCATGGAATGATTTCCCCATTTATTTGCACTGTTAATGTGTTTCCTTTCACTTCAAGCACCGTTCCTATTTTTCCGATTAGATGCTCAAAATAATATTTCCGATAGTTGTAGATTTCAAAGTTTATAGTCTCATCCACTAGCAAAAACTTTACCCTGTCATGAATCTGAAAATCATGTTTTGACTCTGTTGGGTAATCAAAGATGTTTAACTGCTGCATGCTAAATCCTTTTTAGACACCGGACCACACTTGCTCGTTAGCCCCTGCCAACCTTTCCTTTTTATTAAAATAATTCCTTTGCCCTCACTCATTTTTTCGAATTATTTCCACCCTTATTTATGATAAAATTTAACTATCAATATAAATAAGGAGATCTTAAAATGGAGAACATTATTTCCAAATTTCTTAGTGAAATAAGTTTCATAGCTGTAACCTCACTAGTTGTTATTACAGTCAAAAATATAATTGATAATAGAAACCTTACAGAACTGGAAAAATTATTAATGACTAATTGGACGAAATTCAAAATGGATCTCTCAAACTATGGAGCATATACCTTTATCCTTTTATCTATAGGTATTATCTATACAACTTTTTACAATCCAAGTGCACTTGACAGTATTTCACCTTCCATAGTAACCAATATTCTTGCTTTCATTCTTGTTTGGATCATCTTGACATTAGGATTTATTTTTCTATTTAACTCGGTTACTTGGATTGATCAAAAATTATCTTCTCATAATGACTTTTTTATCAAACTAGATAATAATGAAAATTGGAAAATTATCAAAATGAAAAATGAAACTTCTATTTTAGTAAAGAAAGATAATAAATATATGTTTATAGATGATTGGAGCAACAAAATGATTACCTCACAGCCAAATAATCATTTCCCACTAAAAATAATTTATAAATTATTTCCAAATGCTAGTATAATGAACAAAATCATTTTCCCTATAGTTTTATCCATTACACTAATATCATTTATTTTGTGTATTATTTTTCAGACTATCATGATGTTTCCTTTATTCTTTTTTATCGTTTTCTTAATACTCACAATCGTAATTGTTTGGATTGACTTTTGTAATTACACTTCGTTTAACAATCAACAAAATTGATTGTTAACTGTCCCCTCAACAAGGGGATTTTTTAATTTGCTAAGATATCAATCTCAATAGCTACTCATAAAAAGCAAAACAACAGCTTGTTCACCGCACATTTCTTTCTATCTTCCCTAACGTTTCAAGTATTTTTTGACGCTCTGCTTCAAAGTCAATTTCTTGCTTGACTTCTACTGATTCGGCTTTCTCCTCATTTCGCTTATGGAACCATTCAGGAACAATTTCTGTACGCCCTTGTCGATGATAGTTTGGTGAAGGCGATTTAGCTTTCTCTTCTTTTATCTTTTCAGCTTTTATTTGTCGGATAAGTGTTGTTGCCTTTTCACGCAGTTTTTTTGTTGAGAGAATATTAGATTTCCAAAATGAATTGGCTTGTGACCAGTCAATTAGATATTCGATTTGATCAACAGTTCTGTTATCCTGTTCCATCATCAAGCGAATACTATTAGCCCAAGTATTCATGTTTGGTTGTTTAAAACTTGGGTCATCAATCAATATCTTTTGATAGAGCCTATTAGCTAATTGGTAATGCACAGAAGATTCGTCGTAAACTCGTTTGCGACCGTTTCCTTTTCTCTGTGTATTCTCTGTAGTAGTCTCTGTGTATTCTCTGGTTATTGGTACCGCCATTTTGTCGGGAACGTTTACGTCATTTTGTCGGATTCCTTCCTGACAATTTGGCGTTTTCGATTCCGTCATTTTGTCGGTTTGCATTCCGTTATTTTGTCGGTTTGCATTTTCATGCAGTTTGTTAAGGGTTTCGTACTTAATCCGATACCATTTTGTGCGATCCATTTTGAGTTTGTTATAATTTCCAGCTACAAGAATCTCTAAATCTTCAAGACTCTGAATTACACGTTCTAGCGTGCGCTTTGACCAAAATGGAAACTCCTTATGCCACTCATCTATAGTTTTGTACACCCATTTGTGACCATCACGCTTGTTACTTGAAACACGTAACCAATAATGCACTTGTTGTAAAACGATTGCGTTATTTAATCCAATCTCCGCAGCAAGGGTTGGTAACACTTGCAAAGGTGGTTCATTAATTAATAGATTCATAGTTGTTCGCTCCCCACTGCGCAACAAACCGTAATGCGTCCTGTAATTCGTGTTGCTTAACGTCACGATAAGAGCCAACTTGATAGCGTTCTTTAATGGCTGACCATATTGCTCGAAATAGTCCTCTTCTGGCATCCTCTTCGTTCCCTACCAGTTCAAAAACTCGTTTATTCACTTCTTTTCGCAAACGTAATTGTTCACCCGAATGCAATGTAACTTCTTGTAATCTCTGTTCCAAAGTTGTCACCCTACTTTCAAGTTTTTGATAATCAACTAGACTAATTGTCAAAGTTTGAGCTCGTTCATTCTGCAGATTGTCCAAAATTGTGTAATAGCTATCAATGAGTGCACGATAAGCATCTTTTGCCTGCTTACTCTTAGAAATTTGGGCATGTAAAAAAGCTCCTTTTTCGGTCCAAAGATAGAGCACCGAAACGTATTTAAGGGTTACGTCATTTTGACGCTCACCTTTAAACGCTTTTAAATCTTCACCTGTTAGTGCAAAATAATGTACACCAAGTTCAAACTGATTCTGATTTCGTTGAAAGTTACGATTGATCGTCTTACTATCAGTTTTAAAGGACTCTGCTAGTTGAGAACTTGTCAACACACGTACACTGTCATGTACTGTGATTTCTGGTAACATGTATTATCCCCTTTCTTGTTATTTAACTAGATTTTTGATATAGTTTCGGAAACGTATTTTTTAAGATGCTTACTCGCATGCCAGTGCTTGTAAGCCTTTTTTATGCCTTTTTTAAGGGTGGCGTCATTTTGACGTACGGCTCTGTAGATATCCATATATCGCTCGACTGGTTCTTTTGCTAGCCATTCTTTTACGTTGATCTTCAGATGGATCACCTACCTTCCCGATGCATTCACATCATCGGACCCATAAGCTTGCTGCTTATGAATCCTGTGACGAGAACGAATCAAACAGCTTTCAAGGATTCTCTATATCTTCTACTAGTTGAATAGCTTCTTTAATAGCATTTACTCGACCTTTTTGTGCCAAATAATCCTTCTGATTGCTCATATACAAACAACTATCGAAAGATTCGGCCACATCAATTGCATAATCCCTTAGTAACTCTTCCTCCTGTGACAAAAATGTACCTAGTTTATCTAATACTTGTTCCATGTAAATTCCTCCTCTGTTGACTTATATAATGTTCTTGTCCATAATAAAGAGACAAGATTATTATTAAATTTTTGAACTGTGGACCATCCAAAGTTACAGTTCAAGCCGATGCAGGTGCTATTGCGCTTGCATTTTTTTATTTTCCATTTGAAATTTAATAATCAATTTAGTTCCCCTTTGTCAAATATTCCACCAAACAAACCCACCAATAATAGGTAACAAGGTTTGCAAAATAGTAAGCCCGTCCATGCCCATTAAGAATGCAACAGCAACTTCTTGTGTGTTTGTCTGCTTGAACCATTCCATAAATGTGACAGCATCTGGAACTTTTACACTGTTCTCAAATTTCGAGATACAAGGCTGCGTGCGATTCATGCGATGTGCAAGTTCTTCTTGTGACAGACCTGCACGCTCGCGACATGCTTGCAAAATAGCTCCTATTTTCATAGTCTCACCACCTTCCACATTCCAAACTGGAATACTCTATTCAGTTGTTGTGCGATAAAATTTTTATATGAAGCATCACACAATGGATTTAAAGTAAGTGGTATGCGTATTCACCCATTCCGTATGTTCATCAATCCATTGCAACAAAGCTTGGGTTGGGATTAACACCCTCCCTGCCTCGTGAAACTTAGGAAAATCCGCTCGTCCCAATAGTGCCGATGCCTTTGTATCCTTAATATCAAATAACTCCTTCAACTGTTCTCGGGTTAACAAAATTGGCAGCTCTCGGATTAATGGTTTGGAGGCAAGTGCATTATTCAATTCCTCTCGTATCAACTCACGAAATTCCTGCTTAAACTCCGCTTTAAACTCTTCGCTTAACATCCTCTCACCTACTTTCATTGGGCTGTTTACTAGCAGCCCATCCTATAAATCTGGGAACAAGTTTTTTAAATAACACTGATAACCTAATTCAAATTTCCATATTGTTGCTTCACTTAACATTTATCCCTCTTGAATTTCTTCTAACGTCATGCCATTATCTCTACCACTTAAGTAACCTTCAATCGTCATCCTTTCACCTTAGCCCCCTTTTACATTTCGAAACTTATCCGAAGAAAAAGGTTTTTTCGTTTTTTCTTTCGCTTTGGCTTTGGCTTTCTCATTCTCCACCCATCCGTCTTGCCTCCCTAATCCAAAACTTCACATTTCGTGAAGGTCAAGTGTAAAAAATTTCTCCTACAGTTTTATTAAAGTAGGAGGCAATTTTTACTTTAATTTCATCTTTCGGAATACGTTGCCCATTCTCATACATTTGTAATGCACTTACACTAACACCAATACCTTTAGATACTTCTTCACGTGAAGCATCTCCTCTTAATTCCATTAGAATTCCCCCTATTTTTTCTCTATTCATTTCACCACCCCCTCAAAGTACACGAATCGTGTTGTTAAATAAACTATAAACTAATACAAATCGTGAAGTCAATAGGCATTTACAATAAATATTTAACACAAGATGTGTTAATATAAAGATAGGTGATAAAATTATGACAGAACCTTTTGGTCAAAAACTAAAGACTCTTCGAAAAAGTAAGAACATGTCACAAAAAGAGTTTGGTAAATTTTTTGGTCTAGCTGAAAGCACAATTAGTATGTATGAGCGAGATGAGAGAAGACCAGATTTTGAATTACTTAACAAGTTTGCTGACTTTTTTGAAGTCAGCACAGACTATCTTCTTGGACGTACAGACAACTCTGTACTCACACCACAAGAAAAAGACGATGTTGCTTTCAAAGCTTTTGCCAATGATCCAGAACTGAATGTATTTTACAAAGAACTTCCAGAATCAGACGAAGAAGCAGTACGAAAACTACGCAATATTTGGGAAATCATAAAAAACGAAAAAAAATAGGATATGCTGTAACGGCATGTCCTTAATAACAACCCTTTAATGTAAATATAAAACATTAATGGATTAGATATATTTTTTTGATTTTCTATTAGTTATATTTATCTAAGTCAAATGTAATGTAATTATTAATTTATTTGACCAATTTAATAAAGGAGCAATTCAAATGTATACTACCATAACAATAAGTCCATTAGATTTATTACTTGACGAAACAAACCCTCGCTTCCTAACGAGCCAAGGTGGTAAGAAAGACCAAAAAAACATCTTAAAATACTTGGTCAAATTTGAAGAAATAAAAGAATTAGCATCACAAATCAACTCATATGGTGGTTTAATCCCAGGGGAAAGAATTTTGGCAATTAAAGAAGGAAATACATATATTGTTTTAGAAGGCAATAGACGAACATCTGCAATGAAACTACTATTGGATACTAGTACACACGATATATTGCAAGGGGAGAGGAAATTCAGGAATTTCCCTATATTAAGTGAACAATGTAGAAAAAACATTAGTAGAATTCAAATTGATGTTGTAGAAAGTCGAGACAGTGCCAACTTTTCTTTAATTAGAAGGCATATTAATGGTATAAGAAAATGGTCGCCATTATCAAAAATGTATTTTTACAGGAATTTATTAGATCAAGGAAATAGTATAGATAATTTAGTTGATTTGTCCTTAGAGAAAAAAGCAGATATAGCAAAATTATTAAAAGGATATAGTATACTCAGATTAATATTAGATAACTATCAAACTTATTTCCCAGACTCAAACTATATTAATGACACTGGTGAAGCTTTCCTGGATACTGAACTTATCGCTCAGCGGTTGATAACATTTTATGTGAATAAATTTGGTATTGATTTTAATAAGTCTTCTTTCGAGTTAATTCGATTCTCAAATAATCAATTACAAGAAAAATTCAATGAAATTTTAGTTAATATTGCATATTTAAATTGGGAATTAGAAGTAATAAATACCCGTAATCTAAATAAAAAGATTCAAATAGAAAATTATTTCACAAAAAAAGAAATGGATAATCCAGAACAAAATAAAATTGTAACGCTCGTTGAAGAATACTTACAATTGCAGTTGTTACATGAAGAAGCAGCTAAACAAGAGGAACAGTTGAAATTAGAAGAACTGGAAGAACAATTGCCTTTAGATGATCAGGCTCAACTAGATCAACAGGCTCGGCTAGATGATCAGGCCCGACTAGATCAACAGGCTCGGCTAGATGATCAGGCTCTACTAGATCAACAGGCTCGGCTAGATCAACAGGCTCGGCTAGATCAACAGGCTCGGCTAGATCAACAGG
>NZ_JBYTDL010000009.1:0-116940 GCF_058791335.1 Lysinibacillus sp. EB271-A1-10B | reverse complement strand
AGGCTCAGCTAGATCAACAGGCTCAGCTAGATCAACAGGCTCAGCTAGATCAACAGGCTCAGCTAGATCAACAGGCTCAGCTAGATCAACAGGCTCAGCTAGATGATCAGGCTCGGCTAGATGATCAGGCTCTACTAGATCAACAGGCTCGGCTAGATCAACAAGACCGATTAGAAAATAATCCTTTGAATCCAGGTAGACCTCGAAAAAAACCTGAGGAATTTGATTTTTTATTAAAATCATATCCTTTTAAAAATAAGTACAAAAATAATAAGCGTATTAATCAAATTCTCAGAGAAATGAATAATTTTAACTATAAAGAAAATACTATCTCTTCGATGTTTCTCATTCGGACTATTTTAGAAACTTATGTAAATGACTATATAGATTATTTTGCATCATTAGATCGGACTAATACATTAAAATTAAAAAATATTAGCTCAGATAGAAATAAGAGATCGAAAACTTTACGATTATTAATATTTGAAGATATTTATAATCATTTAAAAAATGTAATAATGAGATTCCCAGAAACATATGAATTAATCCAAGCAACATTTACAGATAATAACAACACTTCTACAATGCAAATAATTCATTTCTATGTACATAGTGCGGAAACATATCCTGACGTTAAGGAAATTCTTGATGCATGGAAGAAAATTTCTCAAATTATTAAAACATTGGACGAACTATTAAGTGAACATGCTGACTAAAAATAAAATAATACTGTATTATATCTAATGAGGTGATGGTATGGCTCCTCTTTCTCCGCTTCGATATCCAGGTGGTAAAGATAGAACTTACAAATATATACAACACTTAGTTCAACAAAATAATATAAAAACGTACATAGAGCCCTTTGCTGGTGGTGCTGCAGTTGCAATCAGGCTGTTATTAAATGGCGATGTACAAAAAATCATTATTAATGATATTGATCCAGGAATTTATTCATTATGGAACACTATAGTTACTAATCCAAATGAATTAATTCAAATAATTGAAGAAACCCCCATTACTGTTGAAGAATGGGCAAATCAAAAAGAACTTTACGCTCAAGGTACTGAAATTGGTGAATTGAGGTTAGCATTTGCTACTCTCTTTTTAAATAGGACTTGTTTTTCAGGAATTATAAAAGCTGGTATGCTTGGTGGTAAAAGTCAAGAACGACGAACACTTGATTGTCGATTTAATAAAGAAGGTATTATAAAACGTATAAATAAAATCTACAGTTATAGGAATCAAATAAAAGTTTATAACTTAGATGCAAAAATCTTTATAAAAAAAGTCATACAGAAGACTAGATATTCATTAACTTTCTTTGACCCACCCTATTATATAAAAGGTCCTGATTTGTATACTAATTTTTATACCCACCAAGATCATGTTGAGTTGGCTAAAATCATAAAATGTTTAATGAAGGATCGTTATTGGATTTTAACCTATGATATTGCAGAACAAATTGAAAATCTTTATAATCATTTTGAATATAAAAGATATTCTTTAAATTATTCAATTGCAACTCCAACAGAAGGTCAGGAATTTATTTTTTTCTCAAAAAAAATTGAAATTGGTCAAATTGAGGATTATCTTAATTTATGCAACCCCACTTCCTAATAGTGGGGTTTTATTGTACACTAAACAAGAACGTAAGTTCTATTTATATTTAAGGTTGGAGATGTTTAGATGAGATATACAACATATACAGAGGATTTTATACAGGAGCTTTATACGCGCATAAACATTTTTGACCCACAGCAACTTGATTTTCAATCGATCGCAATACAACTTGGTATTCGATTATTTTACTGGAAGGAAGGGAGCCAAGCCCTCTTTTTAAAGGATTACGCATACATATTCTTAAATGAAGAGCTCACAGATCAGCAACGCTGGCAAGATTTTTGCCATGAGCTAGCACACGTACTTTTACATAGTGGGCTTCAAGGGCGTATGTTACCCCTATTCCGTGAGTATCAAGAGAACAAGGCAAATAACTTCATGTACCATGCGTGTATTCCCTCTTTCATGCTGGATAAACTAGAGCAATCTGATGCGAGCGCTCTCACTGTTAAACATGTGCAACAACTGTTTAATGTCGAATACGATTTTGCAGAAAAACGATTGGGTCAATACATAAGCAACAAACAATTATGCTGAATTGGAATAGCTTGAGGGATGCAGCTGTTTTATATTCAAAAAAAGAAAGACATTTATACAAATAGGCATTCAAAACATGAATTGAGGGTGAAGGATATGATCTTAGGTGAAGTATTGAAGGAGCTTCGAGGTGATGAGGGCTTACGTGATGCAGCGAAACGAATGGAAATTACGCATTCTTACTTGGCCATGTTAGAAAAAGGCATTGATCGGCGTACAGGTAAACCGCTAAAGCCAACACCTGAAACGCTACAGCAAATCGCCAGCGCCTATAAATACGATTACATGAAGCTGATTGAGGCTGCGGGCTATTTGCATAATCCCGCTTACAACCCTGCATTAAAAGAGCCGTTTGCACATAACCCCTCTTTACAGCAATGGTATAAGACTTTACCAGACTGTAACGAAAAAGACATCGAGAAATTGAAAACGATTTGGGACGTTATTCATGAAAGTGGTGACAACTAATGCATTTCGTACAGATCAATAAGACGACATGGCGTTGTACAGGTGAGGGTCCACGTAATCCAGCAACTGGTAAACGGCGCCAAATTACTCGTCGTGGTAAAAGTAAAGGCGACGCAAGAGAAAAAGTCGAAAAAGCCATTGCCGAGCTAAAAAAAGCATATACCTTTGATGCGAAGGTGACGTTCGAAGAGTTTAGCCAAGATTGGCTGAAGCTCTATCGCATGAAAGGCAATAAGGAAACGACCAACGAGCATCGTGCCTACTGTATTTCCCTCTTGAATCGCTACTTCGCGAAAAAGAAAATGACCGCCATCACGACCATTGAAATACAAGGAGCCCTCAATCACCTATTTGAAAATGGCACAGCCTTTTACACGCTGCGCGGCACACACAATGCAGCCAAGATGATGTTTGCCTACGCAAAGGAAATTGGCTTGATTGAGATTAATCCTGTTGAAGCTTCATTTGTACCGAAGAAAAAATTGACGTTAGAGGATGTTAGTAATGAAGAAACAGCGAAGCTTTATTTAGAAACCGATGAATTGAAGGAATTTTTAAGTTACGTTGACAAACATCGCAACATTATGTACCACACCCTCATTTACACAATCGCCTTCACAGGCATGCGCCCAGGTGAAGCGATTGCATTGAAATTTGAGGATATCGATTTAGACAAAAAGATCATTAACATTAACAAAACAGTGTATGCGAAAAAAAGCATTCGTGGCGACTTCGAGCTCACACCACCCAAAACCTTTGGCAGTGTCCGCTCTGTTGATATTGATGATATTGTCGTGAAGAAATTGAAGCATCTCTACCAATGGCGTGAGGATCGCGAATGGATCAAGTCTGACTTTGTATTCGGTGATAAGGAAGGCATCCCCCCTACCGTCAAGATGCTCAACCAAACCGTCCGACGACTCGGCACCCTCACCGACATCAACAAACAATTCCGCACCTATATCCTCCGCCACACACATATTAGTCTATTGGCAGAGGCTGGTGTCGATTTGAATTTTATTATGAATCGAGTTGGCCACAAAAACTCTGATACTACTACGAAGATTTATCTACATGTTACGTCTGGAATGCGCGCCAATGCATCTGAAAAAATGCATGCTAAGTTTACGGAGTTGTTGGGGCAGTGAAGAATAGGAGGAGATACTATGTTGGGGAGCAGTATCTCTTCTGAACATTTTTTATTTTGATTGAAAAATTACAATACTATAGAAAAGCTATAAAATAAAATTAAAGTGAAAGAAGTTCTTCGCCTCTTAGATAAGCTTTAATATCTCCATCTTCTGATATTTTTATAGCCAAGGCTTTCTTTGAGGCAATCTTACAAGCATTTGTACCTGTTCCATAAACACCATGCTCATTATCTTCTGTGACATCAATAATCTCCCCAAAGCTCAGTATATTAAACGTATCATCTAGAATTAAGGCTCCATCAATCGAACATAAATTAGCTAAAAAATTTACATTAATTTCATTCAAATTAAGATGTAAACCATTTTTCTTTATTATTTCTAAATATAATTTATTAACAGTACTTCTTTTTAAAGGAGCTAATTTTAGTAGCTTATTTGCATCATCTTCGCTTAAAGAATAGCTTAGCTCAAAATTGTCTATATAATCTGATATCAAAATTATGATTGAGCTAGTATTATTAACAGATAAAGTGTTAATCGTTTCAAATAAAACCTTTGCTCCGTTAAATGCTTTGTTTAAAATATTTTCATCAAGGATTGCAAAAATCTGTGTTCTAAATAAGCTATATTGTAATATAGCTTATTGTAACATATGGTAATTTTGAATTTTCCAAGCTCCATTACTGAAAGTTATTAAAAAGTCATGTTCATTGAATACTTGTAATTTACCACCATTGGCTTTAAAGAAAGTAAATTCAGGGCAAGAATAATTACTATTATAGGCAGCTGTATTTAATCCATCACGTATCATTTCAATTATTCCTCTAACTGCCTCTTCTTTACTGCCCGTTACCGTTACTATTTTCTGTATAGTTCCCTCTGAAATCTCTATAAAATATTCTTTTACTTTTTTCAAATTTTTTTGGAGTCTATAATTGTTGAATTGCTCAATAATAACTTGTGATAAATTAATATTTTCTTGACCAATACGAACTATGCTATATACTTTGTATTCTTTATTTACCGCAAGAATGATATTTTTTCCATCAATAAGTTTTAAAAATGGTTTATCACTTTCAAAAAAACTTTTTATACTTTTATTAGGATTAACGTGGATCACTTCAAATTTAAATTCATCTGCTAACTTATCTAATATATTTTCTTCACATAAGATTACTCCGAAATCACAAGGTTTACTTTCATAAGTTTTCCCTGCAATTGAAATCAAATTGTTTAGAAATTCATTTCTTTCATATTTTAATTGTTCATTAATTGTCTCAGTATCATTAAAAATAAGGCCTAAACTTAGTTCCCTCTTCAAATTATATAAAATATCCCAATCCAAAATTTCAAATTTATTTATTTTTTCACTCAATATACTATGTAAACAACTAGCTATCTCTTCACCCATTTCTATGAATTGAGATCCATTGATTATTCCATCTAAAGTAAATCCAAATGTTATTTCATCAGAATCAAAATCACTATTTTCTTCTATTGGCAGCTTAATTTTCAAACCTGAATATTCATTTAATATTTTTTCTATACTAAAAAGAAAATTTTCTACATCACTCTTCATTTTATTATTCATTACCACAATAATTACCTACTTTCTTTTAAAAACCCTTCACTGTATTATTATGCAAAAAGGCTTATCCCTATTATATAATAAATGGAAAAAAGTCGATATTAATTATTAGTATCGACTTACTCTATTAATTAATAGTATGATGGCCTAAAGACATCACGGCGAGTTACCATCAACCCCTTAAGAGAAATTAAAAATAAATGTTTACTTTTCGTGACTTTATTCTATAACTCTCCTCTTTTAACCTCTATAAACATTGATATATCAATAAATTAAAAAAGCATGAACGCTTATATTCATCGTAAGCGTTCATGCTTTTACCCTCTTTCATATGTATTCGCAAAGGTTATTATAGCAAGGTTTTTCATCATTGTATAATGATTCGATTTCACCGTTATTCACTTGCTTTCGGAATTTCGGTTGCTTTTTTGTTGCTTTGGTTGCTTTTTATTTTTAGACAAACGTTCGTATTTTAGCTAAGAATCAATAGAAGTAATATGGCCAGGTCTTCTTGACGAATATGATAACTAATCACGGTTGTCTGTTTTTTTGTATGTACTTTTACCTACAGTTTCCATTATAGTTATATAGAAGGAGGCAATGTTTAATATGAGTTATTTTTTAGTATTTTTAGGTATACTCTGAGTTTTTGCTGGTCTTATTCTATTAATAATAGGATTAATTAAAAAGAAGAAAATGAAAGGCGGTCTCGTGCTAGGTATATCGATTGTTGCCTTTATTATTGGTTTTATAATGGTACCAACTAATAGTACGGAATCCACAGATAAATCTAAGGAAAAGGAAAAAGTTGAAACAGCTGTAAAACCTAAAGAAGAAGCACCTGAAGACAAAACTACACGTGAGAAAAAAGAAACCGAGGAGAAAGCATTAACTGAACAGAAAGCAAAAGAAGAGGCTGAGGCGAAAGTTAAGGCGGAAGAAGCTCGTTTAAAAGCAGAACAAGCAGCTTCTGTTGCCGTAACTTGGCAAAACAAAGTGAAAGAAATCGCTACAATGAACGGAACTTCTACAGAGAAATATGATGCAGTTATGCTTTATGCAAAAGATTACCCTTCTACAGAAGATGAAATCAAAGAATTTGAAAAATACATCATAACTGAATACAAAAGTAAAAATTATGTAGCTGATATAAACAATGCAGAATATATGTTAAGTAATATCTTTAGAGCAAATGTAATCAACAGATTCTATGGTGAAGTACAATCTCCAATTAGCAATTTCGCATTTGATTTCTATCAAAACACTAAATATACATATCGTGGTGTAGATACATTAGATAGTTCTGCTGTGAGATCTAACGAACGTCAAATGGATAAAGCATTAAAACAAATGGGCAAATAGACAGTTAAGCCACTCATATGAGTGGCTTGACTGTGTCTTGTTTTTGAACCTCACATACATGAATACACCGAATGGCACATTGTACTTTTTACAACCAGCGATATTTTGAGTATATTTGCGATCTATAACGTTTGTACCGTCCTGAGTACGGACGATAACCAAACCAACCTCTTCGCTTGGAAACTGCTCGATACTCACTTTTCAGGGCAAAATAAAAACATCCCGAAGGATGTTAATTAATTTTATTGCGGTTGAGTTGTTTTTCAATACCAGCACGATCAATTTGAATCCAATATTCTGCTATTTTTTCATCTTCAATTCTATAAACTGCGCTTGCTATTTCAATAACTGGAAGATTTGTAGGCTGATATCCATCGACCTCTTCTACATGCGTACCAACTTGTTTCCAACGTACATAAACTTTATTATCTTGAACCATTAATTCTTGTATTTCTAATGAAAAATTGCCATACACTTCTACCATTTCTTTTACATGGTCAGCATAATCTTTGGGCGTTCTTAAAACTGTTAATTCCTCTTCAGAAATAACTTGGTGTGCCGATACTTGCTCTGCCATTAATTCAGTTGCATAATCTGGATTTTTCCCTGAACGTACTTCTTCAAAAAATTTCTTAACAATATGCTCTGGTGTCATTATAGCCCTCCGTTGTGATACAAGATGGCGAGGATATCATATCTCCCCTACATAATAATAATCTAAGAGTCAACGAATTGGAATCTTATTCTACAATTTCCACTCTCAAAACCACACCAAACTCTTCCCTCTCATCATAAAATTTAGCCATTTCCGTTATCTCTTAAAAATTATGGGCCGGTCACGTTGGCTCTTCTTCGCTGTTAACTTTACCAGCGCAGGTCGGTCGTCGGTCTGTCTTTCCCTAATATTTAGGATTTTATAAATGCCAAGGAAGGAAATACTTATCCGCACCGACCTACCTCCAAGTTTACATCATATTTTTTCTACAACAAAACATCGTACATGTTTTACAATCGTTCCTTTTGTTACTACTAATTTGTTAATCTTAATCTTTATCTACAAAAGGAATGAAATCTGAAATCGGTTACATATTTAGTGATTTATTGGACATATTAATACATGAACGATTAAATGCATTGATTTTAATAATATTCATAAGAGTTAAGGAGTACATGTATTGTGGGGACTACTAAATTTAATGAAATAACTCAAATTTCTTACGAAGAAGCGATAAAAGAAATAAAAAATGGTGATATTTTTTTCTGTAGTGGTCGATATTTAGTCAGTGAATTAATAAAAAAGGCCTCTAATTCAATATTTAGCCATGTAGGTTTATTGTATTATTGGAATAATGATGTATTTATATTAGAAAGTGTTGAAGACGACGGTGTCAGGGCAATCCCCCTTTTCCATTATCTCGAAAATTACGAAAATAGTAATAAAAAATATAATGGAGAAATTTATGTAGCACGGTATAAAATTTTTGATAAACCTGATTTCGATAAAGAAGAAATTAATAAAATGTTTGAAAGTGCAATTAAATTATTAAATCGAAATTATGACAAAGCTGAGATAGCTAAAATTGTTGCACGTATTGGCTTAAATGTTGGTAAACACCAAGATAATGACGAGTATATTTGTTCAGAGTTCGTAGATGTCTGTTTTAAGCAAATAAAAATTGAATTTCCACGTGATCAAGGTGGTTTTATTTATCCAGAACATATCGCTAAAGATTCAAATATTCAACCATTGTTTGAAATCGTATAAAAGTTACAATTTCTGTTATCTCTATTAGTTCAGACAATAGACATTGATAAAAAAAGAAGTAGCCTTTTGGCTACTTTTTCATCTGATTTAAAATGTTGTTTCTGACTCTAAAGATTGTTGTGCTAGATAATTTCATATGCTTACCTATTGATCGCATACTATCTCCGTTTAAAAGCCTTTATAGCACCTCAATCTCTCTGCCCCCATTTACTAATGGAATACGTTTTTGTACTTCAGCAACCTTTATCTCGTACTCACGAATTCGCTTATTATTAGAATATACTCTTCGTTGTACCTCAAGAAGTACTGGATCACTCGTACCACCACTTGCCTTTGGTAGCGTTAAGTTTCTGTCAATTATCAACAATTCGGGTTGGTCACTCTGCAATTGTTCTAAAATTTCATTAGCAGGTACCAACTCTCCATCCTCACCTTTTGTTTGGCTAAACTTAACGATTGCATGATGTCTTTCTATTTCAACAAATTCTAAGTCGCCCTCCTCATCAGCTACCAACTCTATATATTTTTTCTTTGCTTGTTCCTCGTTTTCGGCCTTAATTAACGCGAATATGAATTGTAAAAATCAAAGAATTGCATTTTGTTGTTCCTCCTTTTAGTCTTCAAAGTACAATGAGTTGCAATCTGTTATTTACTTTACTTTTCGAACGTCGTTGATAAACACCTCCTGCAAAATTGTCTATAATGATTTCACGAAATAGAATTAGCTGATTCATCAGCTATCCTCCTAACAAAATCTATCAAAAACCAAATAAATCCATCTTTTTCCACTGATCCGAGGTAATTCTTTTATTTCAGGTTCTACTTCAATTTTCTGTACGGGTATCTCTATCACTTCGAGCTTTTCAAAAAGTGCGATAATATCGAAATATTTCGTCTTTTACGAACCTACTGGCGCATTATTTTAAAAATACGGTGTAATAGCCATTGTCGCTTGGTTCAGTAATAATGTATTCCTCTCCAACTAAGTAAAAGCGCGATGGTGGTTTAACAATACAAGCTAAGTAGTTTTTAGGGTTTGCGTTCGCTTCAACTACAAGCGGCGACAATTCCGTTGCATCCTCTGCAATGATTTCAACGCGACTTTTCTGACTAATAACCATTGTTTGTTTTTTAACATGTACTTTTTACCTAATATTGCCTAGAATAGTAATATCGAGGGAGGTTTTAATATATGAAGAAACAATTAATTTTTAGTGCAGCATTAGTATTAAGTTTAGGATTGGCTGGTTGTGGAGATGACAAAGCTAAGGAAGAGCCACAAAAAGAGAATGGTACTAAAGCTGAAGAACCACAAAAAGTTCTGGCGAAAACAGTTGATGACGTATTGAAACATTTTAAAGATGATGGTCTAGAGCTAGGTGAAGTTTCAGATTTACCAAAAGATGAATTTGGAAACATCCGAAAAGAAGGCAACCGAATTTTAATTCCTTCACTTGGTGATGATTCAGGTGGTCGATTATTTTTATTCGATAATGAAGAAAATCTAAAAAAAGCAAAGAGTTACTATGATGAATTAGGAAATTCAAGTCCTATGTTTTATTCTCACACTCACCAAAGTGGACTGTTTTTATTACAAATGAATGGTGATATGGAAGATAATGAATTTGCTAAGTATGCGGCTACTCTTGAAACAGCTGTAACAGGTTCTACAAACATTGAAATCAAAGAAGAAAGCAAAGCAAATAAAGCAGATAATTTAACAGAAGCAAATGTTGGTGATGTAGTGAAAAATGATTTTGCAGGTACATATACAATCACAGATTTATATGAAGTGCCAAATGAAAAATATAAAAGTGCCGATGTTGAATTTTCAATCGATGGAATGAAAACAGCTAAACTAGTTGCACAAAATCCTGAACTAATTGAAACAGCTGCTGAAACAAATGTACTTATCCTCTCTATTACAGGAGAAAATTTATCTGACGATACTGTTGATTTCCATCCAAGTACAACTAAAATGATCACTGATACAAAACGTCAAATTGATTCAAATGTAATGATTTCCTCTTTTGAATCTGAATTTATTGGTAAAGTAATTCAAAAAGGTGAGGTTATTTTTGATTTAGGTGAAGACGGTTTAGAAGGTGTCAAAGAATTAAAATTTGTATTTGATAGTACTTCAAAAGATAACAGATTTATTGGGGAAAAAGTAACAGTAGTTGTACCGCTAAATAAAAAATAAGTCACTCAAAGGAGGTTCCCCCTCCTTCTTCATATGAGTAAATAAAATACACATTCGGATTAACTGAAGAACTTCTTGAATTTCTAAATGAAGAATTGTTATCTGCCTCCGAAGCAGTTGAGCTGCTGAAAATATCAAAAGCTCGATTGGGTCCGTTAGAACAATACAGACCATATGACCAATATACATAAAAGACCCAGGCACTCACACTTCCATGAGCGCCTGGGTCTTTGCGTTTACTAAAACTATAAACAGGGTACACTCTCCCCCTACTGGAGAGTTTATTCTTGTTACATACATATAATAAATGGAGGGAATTACGATGTATCATCCGAGATTAAAAGGAAATTCTTATGAGGCAGGAAAGCATTATGCTGAAATTCTTTATAAAAATGGTTTTAGGTTTCCGAAAGTAACCGAAGAAAAATTAATATATGGGGAGTCGTGCAAACAAATTCTTACAGATTTTGATCCCCATATCGTGAAAGAAATACAAGGATTTGCTGAAGGTTGTCACTCTTCTTTTGAAGAAGTAAGCTCGTTTCTCTTAAGTATCGGCGTATTTGAATTGGCAGGTCAATGTAGTATTTTCTCCGCCTATAACGGAAAAGAAATGTTTATTGGCCGAAATTATGATATGCTCTTTAATCTTAAAAATATTACTGAGTCCTCACTTGTTTGTTTTGATGATAAAAATAAATACCTCGGGCAATCAGATTGCTTTATTGGAAAAGTTGATGGGATAAACGAACACGGTTTATTTGTAGGGATTTCATCCGTTCCTCATGATGGAATTAAACCAGGACTGAATTTTTATTTTGCTGTTAAATATATTTTAGAAAATTGTTGTACGGTAGATGAAGGAATAGACGTGTTAAAAAGATTCCCGAGTTCGGTGGCAAATAACTATTTGTTAGCAGATCCTCAAGGGAATATGGCAGTTGTAGAGGTTACTCCTAATAGTTATCAAGTACGCCTTCCTATTAATAATTACATTCATTGTACAAATCATCACGAAAGTACATCATTAACTGAAAGTTGGAATTGGAGCAAATCAAAAGAACGCTTCGAAACATTAGAAACTCGTCTTAAACACAACGTACATTATATGGATCTTACCATTGCCCAATCAATTATGTCGGAAACCAAGGGTCATGTTTGTTTAAACCTAAAAGAACAACAATTTGGTACTCTTTTCTCTGTTATAGCTAACTTAAATACATTAGATATACTTAGAGCAGAAGGTCAACCAAACAGAGCAAAATATAAATCAGATCGACGATTAATAGATGCTGTTTTAAAAGATGTCTAATTAAGCTATTAACCAATGCATCTACAAAATATGCTCAAACAAAATATAGACCGTTTGAAGAATTAATACAAAAAAGCCCAGGCTCAAAATTAATTTGAATACCTGGGCATTGCTGTTAGTTAATACGTTATATGCAATGATGATCCACTACTCATTATGAGTTTGAAAATCCCAATTATAATTCTTCTAAATAGATTGTAACTATGATACTTCTTGGGTTGTACGTAAAAGCTCTTTCACTCACTGCCCTGTAATTTCCATCAATATTTACTACATCACCAACGTTCGGAATTAAAGCCGATAGAGAGTCGTTGATGTCATACGTCATAATTACATCTCCGTTTTGTTCACAAAAATTTATATTAATCTGTTCTAAATTCCTACCCACCTTTTACCACCACCTTCTGGGTTAATCATAGACTGAGAATGGTTAATTGTGTAATAGGATTTTGATACATATAAAAAGCACCACTGACTATCAATCGCCTGTTGAATCATTCGTACCTACACTTTCTTCACTCAACCACATACATAGCTGTCTTAGTACCAATGTAGCTATAGTAATCAACCTTCCCTTGATTCCTTCTTCGATTCATTGCATTAAATTTTCTTTCGTTACCTTTTTTTGCCCTTTCAACATAGGTTTCCCTCCTGCTTTGTGGTATAATAATGTCGTGAACACCATCAAAGGGCATAACCAATTCGAAGCTGTAGCGTGTTAAGACGCTGCGGCTTTTTCTTATAAAGGAATGAACCTATGAATCAATTAATCCAATATATCAGCTACATGCCAAGCTTGTAGGGAGTGCCGTTACATCCCTTGACCTCCATGCAAGCTTGGGTTTCTCAAGGGAGCTGATATTTATGAAAAATCGTTCAAAAGCTTATATTCGCCATCAGAGAGAGCGAATTATTCGAAAGAAATGGACCATTTTAAAAGACGTTATGTTAAGAGAAAGTGAATACATGCCTGAACGCGGCAGATTGAGCAAAGGTAAAGTTCATTGCTCATGTAGAATGTGTCGATACGAGCAGTATCACTCGATTCCAAAAGCAAAACATAAAGCAAAATTAAAAGCTATGGATCAGGAGATAGACGATTATGTCTATTTCCTTTTTTAAAAGCCCAGGCTCAAAATTAATTGAGTACCTGGGCTTTGCTGTTAGCCACCGCGCTGTTTAATGATGATTTTTAGTCCTTCAAAATCGCCACCTGTCAAAGCTCCTTGGTCAAATTTATCTAACCATGACTTATCAATTAGCTTTTTATCTACCGATTGTTTAATATAATCACGAACTGCTGCTTTTGTGATTTCGTTTGTAAATCGCATTATGTCATCATCCTTATCTGTTTGTTGTTGATCCAAACCATTTTTAATATCTAGTTTGAATTGTTCATCTGTGATTCCCATGGTTTGTAAATACGGAAATGGATCTCTATGCGTTGTACCGCCTAAAGTATCTGTGACCCAACGATGCGACTTAATACCATTGTCACTACTATCAAGTACAATAGGTAAACCTGCCTCTTTTGCAAGTTCTCTTAGTAACCAAATATAAGCAGCGTAATCCTTTTTAAATTGTTCCTTATCATTTGTTCGAGCCAACTCTACTTGTGCATAGCTAAGCGGATTACCTATAGGACCACAGCCATATTGCACACGATTAACTGGTGCGACTTGCACGATCCGTCCGCCACCGCCTACCCAGTGAGAAGTAAAGGCATTTGCTTTATTTTGATTCATAAAAGCTAATTCATTTTCCAAAGCATTCGGTCCATTATTATTCGAATTGCCAGATTCATGAGCAATAACATATTTAACTGCAGTTAAAGCAAAGTTCGGCAATCCGGACATTAAGCGTTGTTCTATAATATAAGTCATTTTCTCATTTCTCCTCTCGTTGGATTATGCCTTTGAAAAAATTAATAAATGGATTTATGCACTTTTCATCATTACTAATTTAAAATGTTTGAGAATCCAATAAACAATACATACAATGCACTAATCTCTTGCGGTTCTGGCAACAGGAGTGCTACAGGAATTGTATAATCAAGTACAATTTACTTAAATTTACAAAATATTCAGAAAACAAACTTTATCTTTTTAATCCATTATACTGACACTTAAAAATTAACGCTAAAATATATCTATTGACGTTGAACTATCTGATTCTAAAAAACGTTGTAAACATTCAATCATTCATACTTCATTTTATTATTTGCAATATAAAATCCCTCCACAATTATCTATGGAGGGCATAAAAAAAACGCTAGCTTATGCTGCGTTTACTTCTTTTCGTATAGTATATAAAAAGTATGAGCATTTGACGTAACGTGTAGAAAAGGAATAGCCCCTTTCCATTTGCTTTTTGTCAAATACTATTAAAAACATAATTATTAATCTAAACATGTGCAAATATAAAAAGCCCAGCCTCAAAATTTAATTGAGTTTCTGGGCTATCTAAAGTGTTCTTCGCAATCAAATTTCTATCGCTGATTTTCTATTGGTATGGTTACATACACTAACTGGTTTCGTAGCATGTCCATGGTCATCAGTACACCAAGACTGAGATTGGAAAGCAAGGAATATACCAACCCATCTGTTTTCCTCCTCAAAATGAATGAGGACACCACCATCTTGCCATATCCCATCGTCTTTCCTAAAATCACTACTATTCCCTTGATTCATATGAATATCATGAATGCCTCTGCCTGGAGAAAAGCCGAAATATTTATCTACTTTATCTTCATTTTTAAACTTTTCACCGTAAGCGTAAACGGTAGCTTTTTTAGTCATAGCCTCTTGCATATACTTATTCACTTTTTCATTTAAGTCATTGTCTGGTCCATTTTCTTTTGCAGGGAGAGGTATCATTTTTGACGGATCAAATAAGCTACCACGAATATAATCCAATGCAATTTCATGATTTTCACTAGTAACCTCTGTAAATCCTTCTTCAAAATCAGGAATAATTGTTATTTGACTCGAGTTAAAATCTTCACTCACAAAATACAGGACTTCTGATGGCTTTACCTTTGAGGCGACATTGATCGCAATCCTATAATTCTCCTCGTTTTTGTCCTTCTTTGTTGCCCGAACATGCACTTGGTAATGAGGGGTTTTGTCAAATGAATCCACAGGTCTCACGTCAACAACTTTACCTTTTAACACTCCGTACTTGAATAAGGGCATAGAACTAACCTCCAATTTAACAGATTTTTTCCATTCTTAGCTCACTTAGTATCTGGTTATTTTGTCAAAATAAAAGATAGTGACTATCTGATGAACCTAGTCTCTTTAGACAATTTTATGGTTACGTTACTAAACTCATTTGTTTTATTATCTCTATAACACTTATTCTATCATTCCTAAAAATGGAACTTCAATCATTTATTCACGTCAAATTTCGACGTCCACGCCGCCACTTTGTTGAAGTTACATTGTTCTTGTGATTGTTGACTGCTATACATTGTTGACGCAATGACTGACATTTTTACTGGTAAGAATATTCATCTCCAGTCATGCTTTGCAAATCAATTAACAGAAGCAAAAAAAAGCAAAAAAATTTGTTGATTTTTCCTGTTTTTTGTTTTATATTTACAATATCCATGTGCTGTTTAACAGGTAACTGTTAGGCAGCCTTTTTATTGCTATAAAGATTAACTCATATCTCGGCTAACCTCTGGATCCATCACTTATACCACTCATTAACGATCACTCGTTCCATCACCTTTTACTGTTGCAGGCCATTAATGACCCTATCCACTTCCATGTCATCAATTTTCTAACTAACATGCTTCTAAACTACGAATCCTGTCATATAATCGTTCAATCGCTACTATAATCTTCTATGATCCATTATTTTAATGAAATACATCATATAAAATCTCCATTCCATACATCTTTGCAACCGCTACCGTGGTTAGCAATTTTGCATGTAGCTACGCCCAGAGAAAATAAAACAGATGCATATTTTAGGCTTTCATCATTTTGATAAATGGCTTTGAATTGTTGTGAATACAGTCGTTTGACGTTTAATTTGTAAAAGGAGCTGTTATGAATGTCTTCAAAAAAAGTATCTATCGGTCTTACACAATTTACAGACTTTACTTTCAAAGGCGTTACTGGTAAAACCTCAATGGTTAGACAAATAAAATATCAAGATGAATACAATCCAGCTTTTGATTACTGGAAGCCTTTACGGGATGGTATCCGAAATTTTCACGAGAAAAAATTTAGTAACGATTACTTGCTTGATTTTGCTGAAAAGGCTTCTCAAACAAAACAAAAAAATTACCTAGAAGCAGTGAAAGCACATTTAAAATTTATTAAAAATAAAGAAATTGAATGGTTTGAACCAGGCAAATCCAATTGGTATAGCGAATATTTAACTGTTCGCTCATCACCAGAACTCGGATTAAAGATTGATGGTGTTCCACACTTAATCAAGTTATATTTCAAAGGGAAGGACGAACGAATTGATAAAAATAAATGCCGTTCATCTTTGACATTATTAAATCAATCTGAATTCACCATTGAACATTCACCAGATATAAAACCGGCAATTTTAAACGTCCAAAAAGGACGATTAATTTCAGAAGAACCTTCTACTGAAGATCATCTAATTGCGCTCGAATCTGAAGCAGCACAATTTATGGTCATTTGGAAAAAAATTTAACACGAGTATTAGGGATATCACTAAGAAGGTCACTCATAAATGAGTGGCCATTTTTGTACCATCCTTTCGATTCTTTTATCTATGGAAAAACGCTGTATCTTCTTTTATGTTAATATTTACATATACAGAGGTGGCTTAAATGCCGTTTGCAAGAAAATACATATATATCTTTTGTTTTGTAACAATGTTTTTATTTAAAACGATTTGGAATTATTTCAGACATGGTAATTGGGCTTTACTTGAAAATTCCCTCTATGCCTTATTCTTTGTATTCTTTTATGCTTTCATAAATTGGGCGTGGGATAGTAAAAAGTATGAAAAGAAATAGTTAGGTGTTCCGATAATCAATTCAATATCTCCAACATCTTTGATGCTGCTCTCTATTTTACACTTTGCGTGGTATAATTCGTTGATACATATGCAATTAATACTGAAGAACTTAGTATTCGTTCATTTCGGCTGTTAAAAAAACCCTTCACAGATGTTTGAAAGGCTTACTCTTAAAAAGCTATTTGAACTATACCTAATATTATGGACTTGCAATATTTCACTAATAAAAGGGAGAAAGCCCCCCTCCCCTTTATTAGTGCACAGCCTTATTTTTGATTAGCTTAACACTACCAAAAGCAATGACCAACGCGATTAAAGATATAACAAGTGGCGCAATTGAGCTAGTATTTCCAAACATCACTTGCGATGGTAAAGCCGAGGCCTCTACCCATTGGTTGCTAGGCGTATAAAACATTGTTAATAGCATCCCTGATAATACTTGCAATACTAAAAATGCTACCGCGAAAAACAATGCGAATAATAGGTATTTTTTCAAGTTGCTCCCTCCTTTCTTTATTAGTACTACGGCTTGAGTTTAAATAAGTTTCACAAAATCCTATTTCCGCCAAAGATGCTTTATTAAGAAATTATTCTGTTCCCCATTTTTCCCTAGCTGGTTGTTTATAAAACACTATCCTTTTTTATGTTATAATTTACACATATTACATACTGAGGTGATATTATGGACAACAACAAATTGATTTGTAAAGCTTGTGGTAATGATTCATTTTCTGAAGGGAAACTTGATGGCTATGCTGCTTTAAGACCAGTTGACAAATTTTTTTCAAATGGTTCTTCACTTATTTTTACGCTGTGTCAAAAGTGCGGCGAAGTAGCCTCAATTAAAGCTGAAAAACCCTATAAGTTCACTAGTTCCATATAGTTTTGTTCAGGGTCACTTGAATAGTGACCCTTTCATGTGTTCGGCTTCAAATACTATTGCGCGCACATGAAAAAACGGCGTTTAATCGAGATGATTATAGCCGTTTTGTTTTTAATCTACTTCTTTTAAATTTTTTTCGATATCACTTAGTCGATTGTTCATTCCATCCATTTGTCTTGTCTCTACAATAGGATGGAATTTTGTTTTCCGATTTCTAGCAATTCATCTTTTCGTTTCTCATTCCTTATAACGGAGAGGCTAATCATTTTCAATCCGCATACTCCAAAAGACCAGGCTTGATTTAATTAAGTACTCATCATCGCTTAACCTTTAAACCTAGCAATTCAGCAAAGCCAATTGCTTGTTCAGTAGAAATCACACAGCCACTTAAATTTTTTATCGTTACATTTAAGCGTTCAAATGTACACGTACTAATATCCACATCATTAAGCGGTGTATCGCTAAAATCAACTTCATCTATGTTACAATGTTCAAATTTCACTTTTTTAAATTGACAGTCGTAAAAGTTTGTACTACGTAATGATGACTGATCGAAACAAATTTGTTTCAATCTTGCTAAGCCAAAGTTACATAAATTCATGATACATCCTTCAAAAGAAACGTTTCCTAAATGGGCCTCTGAGAAATCAACACCTAACAGTTTGCAGTTTTTAAACGTAACTCGATGGATAATCCCTTCGTGAAATGTTGAGTTAGATAAGTCACAGTTTTCAAAGATTACATCCATCATATCAATTTTATTGAAATTCGAGTGAATCAGAGATACTTTTTGAAACCGTACTTTGGAAACAATTAAACGGTCAATACGATCATTCTCTCTACTTGTATTCGTGATCAATTGATACGATAGATAAGGTTCTTCATCATAAAAAACGTCTTCAAAAGTTCCTTGAGGCAATTCATTTGGAATAAGCGGGCGTTCAATTTTAAATTTAGTTGGCATACTATTTGTCCTTTCTTCCTTTTATTGTGTTTTATCCCCTCTTAAATTTTCCCCAGCTATGTATATGAATGAATACAAAATTACCACAACCAAAAGATTGTGGTAGAAAATTATATGCGTCTTCTTTATTTTTTATTACTTCTTTGGGAAGTGTTTTCTTGTTGTTGTTTTTCATGATTTGCATTGTTCATTTGCTCTTTAGTTAGTTCATTTTCTTCACGCACATCTAAATCGTCAGGGCTTAAATCTGCTCCAAATTCTACTTCTTCTTCACTTGTATTGCGCTTTTTGTTAGTCAAAATTATCACCTCCGATATATAAATTATCCATTTCGTCGCAAATTATACTTGTGCGAATGAAAGGAGAAGTACTTTATGGTTGAAAAATATGTGCATCACATTTGCATCCAAACGAATACATATGTAGAATCTTTAAATTTTTACACAGAAGTAATAGGTTTTGAACTAGTACAGGAATCGCCGGATTTCCACGATAGACATTTTAATACATGGTTAAAGCTTGGAACCTTTTATATAGAACTCCAAACTGGGAAATTTGATGAAGATCTTGAAGCATGCAATTCAAATGCTCAAGGTATTGTACATTTTTGTTTATGGGTTGATAATCTTCTTCAAGAAGTAGCACGATTAAAGGAAATGAACGTTCGTTTTATTCGTAAAAATGGTGAAATTATTTATAAAGTTGAAAATGGTCAGCTTTGTAAATTAAAAGCACCTGAAGGAACCATTATAGAAATTCGCGATAATAAAGGAATATAACCTTCCGCTTTACTTTTTTACATTATTGCGGGATATAATATTTTCCACACACGCCCAGGTCTCATTATAGAAATGAGTCCTGGTCTTTTATTTTAAAGGCTAATTGCAGCTATCCTAAGTTTTTCATTACTTATAATCCTCTAATTTTTTGTCCAAACTATAAACAAAACTTCTTAAGTCCTCAAAATTACACAGGAATTTCTAAAAGTAGGGATCAAAAAATGAAAAAAAAAATTACGTTAATCGTAAGCTTAGCAACTGTACTATTGCTTTCTGGATGTTGGGATGTTAAAGAACCGCAAAGAATGTATTATGTTGATGGAATTGGTATCGATTATAAAGATGGTCAATATGAAGTATATATGCAAATTGTCAATTTTGCGAATGTAGCTAAATCGGAAGGACCTACTCCTCAAGCTGCACCTACAGAGATTGGCTTTGCTAAAGGTAAAACGATGGAAGAAGCCTTTTTCAAATTATATCGCTCTATCGACCAAAAAGTATTCTGGGGACATATGACTTTTATTCTGTTCTCAGAGGACGCCTTAAAAGATGCGAATTCTATTCCTGTTGTTGACAGCTTTTTACGTCATCGGGAAACACGATATCAAATATTAGCTTTTAGTACAAAGGAACCTATTAAAGATATTCTTTTAATCACACCGGTTTTAAATAAAGCACCAACAGCTTCGAAACTAAGTAATCCACTGCATACAAAAGAACTACAAACTTATGTAGAGCCTGTTGATTTACGAAGATTAATTATCCAATTAAATGAACCGGGTCATGAAGTGAATATTCCATTAGTTACAATTAACAAAAACTGGGAGACGGCCAATGAGCCAACAACGGAAACTGCATTATCAGGTTTCGCGGTAGTTTCAAAGGATGGTTTTAAAGGTTTTCTAAATGATGGGGATGCGAGAGGGATCCAATGGATGTTTCCTAAAACAACTCGAGGAGATGTAACCTTTAAATTAGACAATAAAGAAAAAGAGTACTTAACAGTTGATTTAGAAAAGTTAAGTACGGAAATTAAACCAATTGTAAAAAACAATGAAGTAACATTTGAAGTCGATATAAAATTAAATGCAATCATTAATGGTTTCAAAGGAAAGATAAATACTGAAGAAATAAGAAAAGGTATTATTAGTTCGGTAAAAACAGATATAAAAAAATCATATGCAGAGGGCTTAAAATTAAATGTAGATGTTTTCCGTTTATCAGAGCATGTATATCGAAAAGACGTGAAAATGTGGAAAAAAATACAGAAAGATGGAAAGGTTCCTTTAACAGAAAATACAATCAGTAAATTAAATGTTACCGTAAATAAAGTGAATCCTGGTCGAAAAAATTTTACTGAAACAATAATAGAGTAGCTATTTAAAACTCAATTGTGTCAGCTATCCAACGTTGTATTCAATTCATTGAAATAAATTCTCATACTTTGATTTATCGTACGTTGTGTTATAATGCTGTTAATGGCTCAGCCATTATCAGGGCAAGACCAATTCTGTGCTGTAGCGTTGTCATACGCTACAGCTTTTTATGTTGTAAAGTAAATTAATTGGCGAAGAATAACGATGCATGCCTTAAATTATTATGCAGACTGCTGAAGATTGGATAGCTTTTTAATAATTGGACTCAACATTCAATAGTGTATATTTAAAAATATCGATATGGTCGCCTTGTTCATCTAACACTGTTTCAATACGCTCCCAGCCCCTTTTTTCATAATAGACTGCGGCATTTTCTGTTTTTAAAAATACTTTTGTATAACCTATTTTTTTCATATATTCTAGCAAAGCTTTGATTAAATAAAAACCTATTTTTTGACTTCGATATGAAGGTTCTACAAATAAAGATGCTAACCAAGGTTTAAATTGAGGTCTTTCTTTCCAATCATTTTCAAATACAGAGACTGTTCCTACACATTGACCATCTACACTTGCTATAAAAGTAATTGGAAATTCATCTACATATGTTCTTTTAAAAAATTCGACAACTTCTTCATATGTCTTTTTACTGCTAGTTGGTACAACAAATTCCTTGTAGACCATTTCTGCAACATCTTCTATATGCTGTGGCTTATTTACTAATAAATCAATTTCCATAAATCGCTCCCCCTCATTCTTTACAACATTGAACCCTAACATTTCAGCTTCTTGACGGTCAAAGCCCTCATCTAAATGCATACACCAAAATGTTGGACGTAAATCGGAACGAACTAACTCGCTAAGTTTTCGTAATGATAAATGTACATTGCCTTCATAATTAGCTTTACAAGTATCAACGTAAACATAATCGTAGATCTTACCCGATTTATGTGGAGTTCGTAAAGATGCTTTTAGGCTATTTGTATCTCCCGTATAATAGATAAGTTTGTCATCTATACATAATTCAATGGAATAAGAAGGGATCTCTTTCACATGACTAGATCTTTCGAATAGTACGTTACAGAAATTCAGTGAGTACTTTGTGTCTGATTGAAATTTTTTTGTGAAACAATGAACTTCTGGGCTAATACCATTCATGGTCAACAATTCTTCAATTTTCACATCATGAACGGCATAAACAGAAACATTCGCTTTTGCCATTTCGCCATGGCAATAATAGCTATAAAATATAAAATCAGCAAGGCTACCAACATGGTCTGCATGAGTATGCGTGATCAATACATGGATGTGTTCTATACCTTCCAGTAAATTATTTTCCTTAATGCGGTGAAAAATATTGCTACCACAATCAATCAGCAACATCTGATTCCCTGCTTTAAAATAAGCTGAATTATTACCTAATTTCGTATTAAACGCACTTCCAGAGCCGATAAATTTCAGCATAACGTGCACCCCATTTCCATTAAGATTAAAGCTAAATTTTAACCTCAAGTAAGTAGTCCATACTTGAGGTTAAATGTAAAAACAATATTAAATCAACAGGGCTATAAATTACAGATAGTCCCTTTTCAAAATGGAAAAATTAATTAAATCTACATACTTTCCTTTTTCAAATTCATGCTCTCTTAAAATACCTTCTTGATAAAAATTTAATTTTTCCAATAATTTAATGGATGATTTATTTTCAGGATCGACTTTTGCTTCTATTTTATTCATGTTCATCTTAGTAAAAGCAAAATGGATGATACTACTTAACGTCTCTTTCATTATACCCTTCCCCCAGTAAGAAGGAATTAAATCATACCCAATCTCTATACGATTATGAGCCTTTTCATAATTTAAAAAACCACATGTTCCGATTACTTTTTTAGTTGTAGGTTCTTCTATAAGCCATCGTAAGCCACTCTTGTCTTCGTAAATTTTTTCATACCAATTCATCTCATTTTTTGAATCCTCCACTGAATTAAAAGGTTCCAATGGTATGTATTTCACAACACTTTCATTTGAATAAAGCTCCAAAAGATCAAAACAATCACTTTCCTGTGCTTTTCGCAATATAAAACGTCCCGTTGCTAATACGGGGAAATCCGTAAAATTAAAATGTGCGTTCATAAGTATGCCCCTTTGCATATAGTAAACTTCCATTTCATAGTACCATATGACGCAAAATCAGGTATTCATCTATATATGAAAGGACCTGCTCAAACGATATAAGTCAGGTCCCTCTTTTTGAGTTGTCCTCATTTCTCGCTTGAAAAATTGGATTTAACTCCTATTAAATTTCTCTTTAATATTTTTTGGCAACTCATTCCCATGCATTACTTGGGGTTCCCCCGTGTATCCTTCTAAGCTTCTTGGGACACGTAAGATAGTTCCTTTTGCAAAAGGTTTTTCAGCAAAAAAACTTACCACTTTTTCATTTCCATCCTTATCATATCCTTCTATTGTATATACGTATTGTCCATTACTATTAGGCGTTTTTTGTTCCTCGTTAATTTGGACATAGTAGTCTTTTTCTATCAAAGCTCCCTTTTCACCACAACCAACTAAGAAAGTAGCGAATAATATTGTCATCACCATGAATTTCATCTTCTTCATTTCTTCTGCCTCCTCTTTTCTAACGAAATCGTATCGTTACAAAAGAGTATAGATCACCACTTCACTACCTTAAATCTCGGGACATGACAGTTAGCTGACAAAATTGTCATCTTACAGCGATGAACTTGATTTACATTATTTACTTTGCACTCGCTGTTAAGTTCTTTAATGTTTCTAAGATTTTTTGACGCTCAGCTTCAAAATCAATAGCTTGATCATCTTCTAGATCACTGTCATTTTGACGTCGTTGATGGAACCATTCAGGGACAATTTCTTTATATTTTTGATGGGTAGATCGATTAGTAGGCTTTTGTCGTTGTTGTTTTTGAGCTGCAAATTGCAGATTGTCCGCTTCTACTTCCTCAATGGATGTAACGTTCTTATTATTCCAATCTTGTAGAATCTTTTCTACGTAATTCCAACGAAGCACATTGTTTTCTACTGCTAACTTCATGGCATGTATAACAAGGTCTTCTGACAGATCATTAATCCAATGATCGATTTTATTTGTGACATGAACGACTAGAGAACCAAACCCATTTTGCTCATAAAACTCGAATGCCGTTTGTGTTTTTACAAGGTTTTCACCTTTGGAATGACCCCTTTTATCATTATCATTATTATTTAGTACATTATTATTTAATGAATTATTATTACTTAGTAGTGGCGATTTTTCCGTCATCGGTTTTTCCGGTGACGGATTAACCGTTATTGGCTTTTTACTATACGGTTCAGCTCTTGGTGTTTCGAACACGGACAGCTCCAATTTCCCGAATTTTCCGTGGTTTGTTCTGATCTGCATCTTATGAATATAGCCCGCTTTCGTTAACTCCTTTATAGTGTTAGCCGTGGATTCACGACTGCATTTGCTCTTAGTAGCTAAATTAGAAATACTAAATGACCAATCATCTGGCAATGACAACATATAAGCAAGCAAACCCTTTGCTTTCCAGCTTAAACGGATGTCATTCAAAAATCCTTTGTCTAACACAACAAAATTCTCCTTTTTACGAACCCTGAATATAGCCATGATGCCCCTCCTGTTCTTTGAATTTTTAAAAAAATGAGATACCTCTCTCATTTATATACAGGTTTTTCACATAATAAGGGACAAATATGTTCTTTATAATCACTTTAGAAAGCAAAAAAATAGGACACGCAACAATTGCATGTCCTGTAGTTTTACTTTTTATAGTCTGTAAACGTTTTATTTATATAATTCTTTATAGACGATTACTTTTAGTGCCAAAATTTCTTCGTCTGTTAATTTCCCTTCCATCTCTTGAATAATCTGTTCTTTCGTCATTGAACCATTTTGTACTTTTGTTCTTATATTATTAAGCTCCGAAATGCCAACTTTTTGAATGATTACTTTTGTCGCCTCTTCTTTTGTTGAAAACGGTAACTTGCTACTATCTGCAGTTTTAGCCTCTTCCATAAATGATTTTAATTGAGGGTCGCTTTCAATCGTATTTTTAATTTCATCCATTTGACCACTTTCCTCTAATTCTGAAGAAATTGTATCAGCGACTTTTTCGGAAGCAAACTTCACACCATAATGATAAACCCCATAGCCAATAGCACCGAGGACAATGACAATAACCAGAAGGAATTTAATGAATCTCATATTCTCACGCTCCTTAATTCTACACTTTATCATACTATATAGTGTGGAGAGATGAGAAATGATATCCTTTCGACCTTTTTACAAACCTAAGAGGCTGTGCACGTTCAAAGTCGAGATACCTACCTGTCGTTCAAGAGAATCAACAACCAAATAAAATCTCCCGGGTTAATTTTTATGACCGGGAGATTTTGATTTATTTAACATACTTCAAATACTTTTTCACAAAATCTACGATATAAACAACTTCTTCTTCTGAAATAGAAAATCGACTGCTCACTATTCGTAGCTTCGCTGTTGATTTTAATTGTTCACGCACTTGATCAATCCTCATATATCTACATTTACGAGGATTTACACTGTCTCGAATTTGCTTGTATCGAAGGTAGGCATAACGTGCAAAAGCATTTACCATCTCTCGCTCCTGCTCATCTCGTTGTATTTTGTTCGCAATTTCATCGATCACCTCAGAATCAAAAATCCATTTACCATCTGTTATTTGCATAGTACCACCTCTTTCGTTGCGTATAGTTGATGTCAAATATCGCTGCACCCTAGTGCTCTGGCATTAAGTTGACTTCCATTGTTTCTTTTTATAGCTATTAGATGCATAAGAAAAAGCCACACCTAGTTAAATGTGACTCTTTTTGTATTTTGTTTAGTTGATGAACCCCCATCATCACTCGCCGGCTTTTGTGCTTTATTTCCAGATTGACCCTGGCCCTTAAAACTTGTATTTTTCTTTATTAAAGGATGATACATATATATTTTTATTAACTAAAATGGAAATATAATGATTTCCTACATAAAAAGGAGGCAACATATGAACAACCAAACTTATGTGGACTGGGGCGGACATTATCTTAAACTTACGTGGTTACCAAATAAAAATATTCATGATTATAGCAAAGCAACAAGTGTACATGGAGTTTGTTTTTATAATGGGAATGTTTTGTTAGTTCATGTAGACGGGCGAGGATTTAACTTTCCTGGCGGTCATATAGAAAATGGAGAAACACCTGAAGAAGCATTTCATAGAGAGGCATTTGAAGAAGGCTATGTAAAGGGTCCTATCAACTATATAGGAGCAATTGAAGTTAGCCACGAAGAGAATCCTTTATTCAAAGCTGATGGAAAGTACCCGTTAATCGGTTATCAAATGTTTTATTGTATGGAAGTTCAAGACTGTCTCCCGTTTCTTCGAGAACATGAAACGATTTCGCGCATTTGGGTTGAGCCGGACGAAGTACTTTATGTTATCAATGATCATGAGTTTGCAAATGTAGTATTACAAGCGGCTTTAAGTAACAAACTTTCTTAATTGTTTTTAGTAGATATACCTCTATGCTTTTTACATATATGTCCATAAAAAGTACATGTAGAAAAAGTGACAGAGATACAATTTTGAAACATCACCCATAGATTTTATTTTTTAATCTAATTCACGGCATTTCACTATACAAACATAGCTACCAAATCATATTAATAGTAGTGTAAAGCTAACTTAGCTTTGCCCTCCTAGTTTGTGGTTTAGGGTCACTTTGGTTCGAGTGACCCTTTTTTACTTCTCTTTCATTGTTATTTTAATTCCCTTAATATTTTTATACTTATACTTAGTGAGAGTCATTACAGTTTAATATGATGAAATACCTTCGAAATAGATTACCTTCAGTAATAATTTGGAAAACTCATTTTTGTTTTATTCGTATATTTATTAGTCTTAAAATAAGCGAGGTGGCGAAAATGATTGCTGGATATATTATATGTATAGTTCTTGCTTTAATCTTTGTTATTATGGGTTACCTTACCCATATAAAAAAGAAACTGTGGCTTATTGCGGGTTACCAAGAAGAAAGTTTTTTTGGTGATAAAGATAAACTAGCGAAGCTATTTGGACTATTCTCATACATAGTAGGTATTGCTACTTTTCTTTTACCTTTTGGTTTAGATTTTTTTGGTATCATTAGCGGTATTATTTATGCAGTTTGTATATGTATAGGCACAGTAGCAACTTTGGTCTTGAAACAAATAATGAATAAACCACTTTAGAAAGAGTCTTTCTTAGGCTCCTTTTATGTTAACCTTAAAATATAGTTTATTAACATAAAAAGGAGGAAATGAAATGTTTCGTAAATTACACCTTTATTCCCCCATTGTTTCTGCTATTTTATTTGTCATCCTTGTATTTATGAATTATTTAGGCTATTGGACAGCAGATAGGTTCATTCAAATTCTATTTTTCTTTATTATGATAGTGTCTGTTTTCAACGCGGGTATTAGAACAGAAACAATTTTAAAAAGCAGAGGTAAAATCGAATCCTCTAGATAGCGAAGAACTTTCAAGATTTTTTAAATATCCCCTTGAATTAGTCTACATTCAAGGGAATACTTTTTTGTGTACTGTAGCACAATTTTTTTCAAACGTTTCGTTAGTCATTCCATCGCTTTTCTTTTATCTTGCCGAACGATGAAGAACATAAATAAGCTCGATAATAAAATGATACTGACTATTACTGCCAAGAAATATGTATCCTTCATCTTAAACAAAAATAAATTCAATGGATTTAATAATCCAGCTATCATTAAGAATAACCAATAGTTATTTTTTCTTTTTGATTGATCACCATTTCTAAGATAACTAGCAGAAAGCCATATAAAAAAAGGTAAGTAACATACAATTGAAAAAGTTAGTATAGCCCATCCGATAAATGTCATAGTACAAACACCTCCGAAAATCTTCCTTAATATATACGGTTGAAATTTGTAATGGTTTCAATTTTATTATTCTATAAAAATGTTTTTTATTTAAATATCATATGTAATGTGCAAAAAACGTCAAAAATCCGAGGAACCTTTAGCGTTGGTGGCCCTTTTTCTGGAGTAATTCCTCATGATAAATTTTCCTATTTTTAAAACGAATTTGAGTAAAATCTAGATGAATACCTCCCCTCCTTTCTACACATGAACATATTATAGGTTGTAGAAGGGAGGGATATTTTATGGGATACTACCAAGGTGGAAATTATGGTAACTGTGGCTGTTACGGAGGATATGGCGGTGGTTACGGCGGATACGGCTGCGGTGGCGGCGGTGGTTACGGCGGCGGCTCAGCATTCGCACTAATTGTTGTCCTCTTTATTCTTTTAATTATTGTCGGAGCAACATTCATGAATTATTAACGAAGTTTTCTACTACTAATCTGATTTTTAATAATAAAAGTTAATGCTAATTATCATTGTTACATTCAATCATTCCATACTCTCTATTGCTAAATAACATCAATAGTAATAGTAGGATAACTTACCAGCCTAACATACTACAGTTTAAACAAAAAGGTCACTTTTGTCCGAGTGACCTTTTATTTTTGATTTACAACTTCATTAGAGGCTTTTTTCATATTACTAAAGGTTCCAAAAATCTTGATCATTAATTTAAATAATAAAATAAAACCGCAACAATAATATTTGGTAAAGCCATGTATAAGGAATTTATCGTGATATTATGACGTTCGTCTCGATGTTCTGTAGTTTCGGTAGCAAAATTTGCCCTCATCCGATCCCCACTGGCCATGGAGCCTGAAAAAACCATTGAAATTACAATGAAAATACAGCCAACTATACCTGGAACTAAATACATTTTTTCCATTCCCCACAAAATCATCTATATGAAAACACCGCACAATGTTAAGAAAACACCGATTAATACATATTTCATTCAAATCCCCCCTCTTCTTATTTTACGTTTGATTACCCTATTTTGTTTCGAATAAAAATTAAAATTCCAGAAAAGTAAGAATAATACCTTCGAAAAATAGGCTTATTCTTTGAAATGATCTTTGAAAGTATTATACTATTTATCTAAATTTCCTAGATATTCTACATTTAACTCTTCCTCATTGATACCCTTATCCAACGAGACCTTATATGCTTTACCATTTGGTTTTGAACTAACGATTTTATGAATTTCTCGATCGATAAAATGAACGGCTACTCCATCATCAACGGCAATTCCAGATGAGAGTTTATTCGCTTTCACCAAATTATGATAAGCTGGTCTTCGATTGATTTCTCCATCATAATGAGGACAATTACTACCTGGAAGAAACCCTAAACATTTTATCGGCTCTAACTCTCCACCGAATGAATCTGTTATTCCTTCCTCAAACCAACAAATTGAGCCAGCACTAATACCTGTTAAAAGAATTCCCTCATGCCAAGCAGTTTTAAAAATGCTAGCTAACGACCATTCCTTCCATAAAGCTAAAAGATTTTTAGTATTTCCTCCCCCAACATAAATGATATCCTTTTCCATAATAAAACTTTCTAAATCTCGCGTAGGTGGAGAAAAAAGTGATAGGTGCGTCGGAATACATGGTTGTGAGTCAAAAAAAGAATAAAAACTTGCAATATAGTTTTCCGAGTCTCCGCTTGCAGTAGGGACAAAGCAAATTTTAGGATTAGCTTTGTTAGACTGCCGTAAAATATATGTATCTAATAAAGGATTTTGAGGCTCCATTGAAAAGCCTCCTCCTCCTAATGCAATAATTTGTTTCATTTCTTCCCACTTCCGCTCTGTTTAGTTTTTACTTAATTATACAACGCCACAAATATTTTAACCGTTTTTTTACAATAAATTTATTTGTTGAGGCTAAAACTAATGCTTTAATTTTTGCCCTTTTAGCAGTATACAAAACGAATAACAATCCAAAATGTATGTAAATAACGCTGCACATTCCAATGCCATAATGTTATATTATTTGGAAGGAGTGTGATTATTTTGATAATAAAGGTAAAGGAAGAGGATTTTGATTTCAATTGCTCCACTTTATGTGAAAGGTGCTTCGAGCCACTTATTAATAATTTTAAGGTAAGAATGTCCGACGAAGCGAATATCGGTGTGAAAGAACATTTTTATGAGGAACTCACAGAAGGCCAACGAGCATTATTTATGTTTAATGTTTATTATACTCATATTAGTGAATCTCTTATCGAATTTTATTGGTGGAGTGCTTATTTCATGGCTCAACCTAAAAGTTGGGCAGCTATCAAAGCATGTTTTAAGTATTTTGATGATGAACCCTTTATTTTACTCCTTGAGAGAATAGAACAAGAACTAAAACGACATAATCACCCTATTACATTAGAGAATTTTTCTATTACTCGTGATGAATTAAATCATAACAAAGAGCTCCATGCATCATTTGAATCGCTTTATGTAATATTCGAAAATATTTATCCAACTACTATAGAAAAAATAAATAATTTCATCGAAAAGAATTTACAAGAATTTATACAAATTGAAAATTAAATAAAGGAGTATTTTTTATGGCCACTATAGAAGACTTTATGAATCTTGATATTAGAATTGGTACTGTGATCCAAGCTGAGGAACTCCCGAAAGCAAGGGTACCTGCCATTAAAATGAAAATTGATTTTGGGGAAGAAATCGGCATCAAGCAATCTTCTGCACAAATTACTAAACACTATACACCAGAAGGAATTATTCATAAGCAAGTAGTAGCAATCGTTAATTTTCCTCCACGTCGTGTAGCAGGTTTTAAATCTGAAGTTTTAGTAATTGGTGGCGTTCCGGTAGAAGGAGATGTGATTTTATTAACGCCTGACCAATCTGTACCAAACGGAACTAAAATTAGTTAAGTCTAGGATTTTGTGATAGTGGTATCCTATCAATTATGCCTCACCCAATTGCGTCCGGAATCAGCTTTGTGCTAAGCCGACACGATTTCGATAATGCCACAGGACGTGTCGCTTTTTGACTGAGTTCCTCTATTTCAACGGGTGTTTGGACATCTGCTGGAATAAGTTTAAAAATAAATCTAGCTTGCAGGCACAAAACTAACTTTAATTTCCGCTACATCATATAAATAGTAGTGTAAAGCTAATTTAGCCTTACACCTCCTGACTTGATACTAAGGGTCACTACTATTGTGGTGGCCCTTTTATATTTTTTGTTTCTCCTATTACCATATGTTACAATTTTCGTTACATAAAATTAAAAGAATAAACCCCATAATTTAGGAGGAGATTAAAAATGAAATTTTATATAGATTGGTGCTATATCGTTAAAATCTTCAAATAATAAAGAGAAAGGAGCGTGGTACTTGAAGAGAAAAAGGAGAGAACATTATGAAAAACAGACAAGCAACAACTAATGACTATGAAACTATTATAAATCTTTGGGATAGATCCGTTATCAAAACCCATGATTTTTTAAGTTTAAAAGATAAGGAAGACATTAAAAAGGAAATCCCTATGTATTTCCCACATCTTGATGTAAGACTTTGGTTTGTGGAAAATGAATTGATAGGTTTTTCAGGTACCAATCATCAGCATTTAGAAATGCTATTTTTAGAACCTGCTGAAATTGGAAAAGGCTATGGAAAACAAATAATACAACAACTTATTAGAGATTTTAATGTAAGGTCTGTTGATGTTAATAAAGACAATGAAAATGCAAAGATGTTTTATTTCAAAAATGGTTTCACAATTGTCAGTGAAGATCCAACAGATAGTTCAGGTCGCCCTTATCCAATAGTACATTTAAGATTGAATTAAATAAGAGAGGCCCCCTCATGCTTTAAGCATACTATCAAATACGTTAATTTCATATTAGACTGCAATCAAGCTTAAGTTTGATTGCAGTCTTTTTTTATTGAAACCCTAACTTATCGTAGCTCCCCTTTTTTATACACTATTGATAATATCCAAATTAAATCATGTATTTTCAATAAAACATTCCAATAAAATGTATATATACATAACACGAAAAGAGGAATGTGTATGGACACTGAAAAGAACTATAAATCCCTACTCATACTAATTGGTTGGTTAAACGCTTCGTTTGCACTTGTCTTTTTTCAATTGTTTTGTGGTATTATGGCCATTTGTATGGGCGTTGTTTTAAGAAGTGATTATCATGAGAAAAAGCATGGGCTTATTTTAATTATAGTTGGAATTATTACTGGGATTGCCGGGTGGATACTCAATTATTTATACTTGTAGACTAGTAAAATTATAAAACAATAAAAGCACTAACATGTAGTACGTCAGTGCCTTCGAAACAAAATGGTGCTTACTTCTTCACTTTTGAAAGTGTCATACCATCACCGATTGGAATAATAATCGACTCTAATTGAGGGTGGTTTGCTACTGCAATATTGAATTTCTTCATTAATTCCGTATAACGTTTTGGTTGGGCATTTGGGTCTGCCACACTTCCATTAGCAAGGACATTATCCGAAACGATAATCGCATCCGGTTTTGCTAACTTCACACAGTAATTTAAATAATTTTCATAATTATCCTTATCAGCATCGATAAAGAAAAAATCGAATCGCTCATTGCCCTGCTCCAGCTTTTCGAGGCTTTGCAATGCAGGTCCCGTCTTATAGGTCACTTGTTCAGCAAAACCTGCTTTCGATAAATTACTGTAAGCTAACTGCGCGTATTTTTCCTCTAGTTCTAGCGAAGTTAATTTCCCATCACTGCCGAACCCTCTAGCAAGACAAATGCCACTATAGCCCCCGAGAGCTCCTACTTCAAGAATGTTTTTAGCGCCAGTCATCGAGACAAGCATTGTTAAAAGTTTTCCAGAGGAAGCAGAGACAGAAATGGCGGGCATCCCGTTTTCTTCAATGGATGTAATAACCTCCTCTAAAATAGAGTCCTGCGTTTGAAACACTGAATCAATGTAAGTATTAATTGTTTTCATTTAGGTTATTCCCTTCTTCATCATGGTTTATAGATTTTTCATCCTGTTGATTGTCGGGTGTATCCAGCGTTTCACTTTCATGTATTTCAAATAATTGACTGAATTCATTGATGACCATATCAATGGCTTTTAATTCCCCCACTAATATTGGCTGAATCGATTGAAACTCTGGTTGCTCTAATTGTTGCTTAATCGTTGCACGCTTTAAATTCATCGTCTCTAAAAAAGCAATAGCTCTTCCACGACGGAAAGTTTTAGGACCATGGTGATGAGAGCCATCTCTTCCTCTGTGACGTCCTCCTCGATGACGTCCCTCTTCTCTAAACTCCTTCATTTTTTCACTTCTCAAATTTATTCTCCTCTCTTTGTATACTTTTGTATACAATCTCGACTACATTTAAAGTGTATACAAATGTATACAACATGTCAATTAACCTTCTCTATTCATTTCCCGTTTCCTAATTTCATACTTTAACAACAGAAACATTTAACGTTTTAAGGAATTATGTAATATGTACTTCCCTTTGTTCTTCCATTAAACTGTAAATAATAGCCATCATCATAAAACGGTAATTAATAGTTGTGTGACTTCTAGGAGTTAAGGATTCATTGGTATTGATGTAGAGAACTTCATGTTCAAAAGAAGGAGCGATAAAATGAAAAGGCCATTTTTAAAAATTGGTCTATTACTTGTTTTTGGCGTAGTGTTTTTAACTGGGGTGCAATCATATTTTAATCAACAGGAAATTAATTTGGCTAGTGAAAGGTGTCTAAAAGCAGGTGGAGAACCCATTGTAGAAAGAGATCTTCTTTCATTAAATTACACCATTGCATGCCATATCAAATAATTGTTCGTATGAGTAATTTTGAATACAGTTGTGGATTTCCTCCGACTGAATGAAGTGGGTGATATATTGAAGAAGAAAGACTCTTTATTAATTGTAGTATTGTTTAGTTTATTTTTAGTTGCTTGTAATGAAACAGGCACAGTAGATACTTCTACTTCTGAAAAACCTGACGCAGCTGAAGCTTTAAGATTGAACAACCAAGCAGATATTTTTCAATGGGAAGGTAATATTTTTCAGACTGAAATAGAATGGATCGATGAACTTGAAATGAATGAAGATCAATATATTGGTGACATACAATTTAGTGCCACTAAAGCTGAGGATTTTAAAAATGGTACAGCTAACCATTTACCGATTGGCGCAAAGCAAAAGAACGTGATGATATTTTAATTGTGAAATATGACAATGTGGTAAAACGGTATTTAGTTCTATCTGAGGGCTGATTTACTGGAAAGGAGATGAATCATGCTCATTCATGATACAGTTACCGATTTCACCGAAAACTATCTACCTACTATTGATCATTTAAAGAAATACCTTTTTAGGTCACCTTTCTATTATTAAAGGTGACCTTAATTCATAACTTGAAACCATAGAGATCGTTGACGTTTAGTTTTCATTTCATAGATAATTAACGGAAAAATACGATATTTGTTTTTTTACTCATATAACCAGAAAAATAGTAATATTGCTTATTTAGAGTTATGTTCGTTTCTCTTCATTTATTTTTACCATTCATCTCATTTATTAGTTGGACAGCTTCATCGATATGAGACACATGCAAAATTTTTACGTTGATTTTTTGCTCCTCTTGAATTTGTGCTGCCTCTTCTGCATTTTTAGTGGGAATAATCAGATAAGGTAAACCGTATTTTTCTGCGATTAGAATTTTTTCTTTTAGTACCCCTATCGGTAATACGTCACCGTTCTCGCTTATTGCGCCTGTCACTGTAATTGCTACGTTGTTTTGGAAATCGCCTCGCAAAATGCGTCCTGTTAGTGCTAGCCCCAAGCCAGCACTATTTCCACCAATATTATCCTGATTAAAAAAATCATTAATATGTTCATCTTCTTTACCTAGATAATGAATCACGTTTTCTTTCATTTCATCTACTTCATTTTTCTGAAGATGAAGCCACTTTAATATTTGCCTATTTTTGCTCGCGTATATTTCTAAATTCGTAATTTCAGCAACATCTAAAAAAGGAACTTGTTGTTTAATTAACAGATTTTCAACAGATTGAATGCTCTCCATATATTGAAAATCTACTCTCTCTACCCCTATTAAATAGATTTCAGTATCCCTGGCATGTAATGGCTCTTTGTAAATGTATGCAACATGCGAAGTTCCTTCATAAAATATAAGTGGTAATTCGAAACAAAACAGCAAGAACATCATGGAAATTGCAAGCGTGATGTTTCTTTTATATATTTTTTTTCTAAGTAAAATGCGAACAATTAATAAGATGATAAAATTAATCAATAGTATAGCAACAAAAGAAATTCCACCAATTACACCTTGAAGATACAATAATAAAAACACACCATAATAGAGAAAAATTAAAAAGATAGTCACAATATTAGGCAATCTTCTTTTTTGATTAGAAATATTTTTCACTCCTTATTGTCTTCCATACATCGCATTTCTAAGTGTACATATTCCAGAAACATCCTAAAAACCCTTCTTAATCGATCATCTTATATGTGCAATTGTTTTCAACAGATTTCAAGTTCATACCAAAAACATTACCTTAACAACAAAAAAGCGTTAATCCTACTTCGATTAACGCATATCCACACCTTTAAAACTCTTTTTATCTACTTCTTACAATAATCAGTACGCAATACCTACACGTGATTTTACATATTCCTTACTCAGAATTTGTTGATAGGCAAACTCTGCCGTATCTGCTACAGATATTTCTCCCCCACCATCCGGTAAAAAGTCCTGTTCAATGCGATAGGTACCCGTGTATTCACCGTCTGGTAAGTATGTAGGACAGACGATTGTCCAATCAGTGTCTGATTTCTTCAATAGCTGATAGACCTTATGGTGCTCCTCTGCTGCAAAGGTCGTTTTTCTTTTGGACTCACTCGATTGGTAACGTAATACACTAGGTGTCAGACGACTTTGTAGAATTCCCGCCGTTCCAATCGTTATAATTCTTTTTACATGCAGCTCTTCCATTGCTTCAAGAACTAGCGGCATACTTTTGGTTAATGTATGGGTGCCATCCGTGTTTAATGCACTGATCACAATATCAACATTCGCCATGACATTTTCGATATCTTGTTTTTCTAATACATTTCCTTGTACAATCTGTAAATTTTCATCATTTAGGTTTAGCTTATTCGGGGTACGAACTAAAGCTGTAACGCTATGTTCATCACGTAAAGCTAGGGAAACAATGTGGCTACCAACGCGTCCAGTGGCGCCTAAAACTAAAATTCTCAGAATAATCACCTCTTTTCTTGATTATAGCACACAATTTTTCTGTAACTTGTTAGAGGTCTTTAACCATTCTTACTTGTTGTTAATGAATTATCAATCAGTCTGACATTAACGATAAACAGCTGAAGATCATTTGTTTCCGCAATACTATTGACGATATGTTGGATTTCGCTTTCTGTACTCTTTTCTAATTTATCTAAATTATGTAATGGTATAGTGATTACTTGATTGTTTGGTGATTCAATTAAATAGCCAATCGTACTATCTGGATAATAGCCTGCTGCTCGTAACGCTACTATAATTTTTTTTGTAAAATTCGTATTTTGTAATTTTTCACCAACTTCTTCATTATAATTTGTATTGGGATATTTTTGAATGGGTCTTTCAATTGAAGGTTGATTATACTTAATCAAGGCAGCAGCTATTACGATCACGGAAAATAAAATAAAAAGACTTTTTATGAACTCTCTCATATATTGTCTCCATTTCATCTTTTTAATAGAATACGCTTCTCTTTTTAAATCATGAATTTATCCCATTTTCCTGTTATGCACAGCACTTATCGAAATGATATTTATCAATTTGCCAGGCTACCATTTAATTTACCTGGCAAATTTGTTGTAAAGGATAAAAATCACCTAAAAATTTATTTATTAACGATAACTTTCACAACTGGTTCTAGTTTTCCTACATATGCATCTCCTAGATAATCTACATCTATAACGATAACTTGTGGCACGAAACGTTGAATGCTTTCCAAAAGACGTGCAGTATTTCGTCTTTTGGCAAGCTGGAAAGGTGGAAGAGTGTCTAGTCTAAAACCAAAATCTCTGTACAAAGGGCAAGAAATTACGAAAGTAGATAATATATACGCTACATTTTGTAATATTTCATCAACGCCAGAAGCATTAAAATCAAAATTGCTTTTGGCGGTTACTTGATGTGTCATCCTATCAACCTTTCTTCTACGATACATGGAAAGATGTTAGTAATCTTTCTGAATATGAGCTTTTCATCAAAAAAAGAGCACTTAGTTATTTATGCTAAATGCTCCAAAGTTATGAACGAGGTACACATTCGTTATTGTATGTATACAATGCAATGTATCGATAAACAATTGCACAGTGTCAGGTTCCGTATTTGCGCTTCTTTGATTGGA
The DNA here is from genome assembly GCF_058791335.1 of Lysinibacillus sp. EB271-A1-10B. Lineage (NCBI taxonomy): Bacteria > Bacillati > Bacillota > Bacilli > Caryophanales > Bacillaceae > Lysinibacillus > Lysinibacillus sp. EB271-A1-10B. The sequence continues at coordinate 79,489 of NZ_JBYTDL010000009.1, read as the reverse complement.
TTCTATCTAAATATCGCGTAATAAATGACATATAGCCAGCTTAAACAACCATGTATGATGGCCCAAATGATCGAATGATTGACACTCCAAGAAATAGTAATCGCCAATACCGAGCCAAAACTAATACCACTCTTAATGACTGTTTTGTTTTCCATTTTTCTCACCTTCTTTACTTTTCTAACTTCGGAAGTATGTCTCCTCATCTTCATTCCTCCTCATCATGCCAGCACTGTAGCATTGCTGTTTGTACGTGAAAATAATTTTACCGCTAATAAAAATCGCAATGTACACGCCATTCATTTAACTCACGATTAAAAAAGAAATAGAAATTCCCATTATCGACGATATTAAAATACGCCTTTTCGTCTGAGGCAATTTGGAGTACAAACGGAAATTCCTCACCGTAATCACGACCACTTTGGCAAAAAGCTGGATAGCCACCAATTTTATGGACGGCGTATATTTCTTCAACGATATCATCGAAGTACTCAACATCCTCCTCGTGTTCTAGCCTCAAAATTTCATCCTCCACATCAGACGGAATCCCTCCCCCATCCCATGTCGGATAATCATTGATAATCCATTTCGGAATAAGTGGGAAAGCTCGAATTCGGTCATGCTGCCAATTTTGCTGGACTAAACCTTCTAGAGAAGTATATGCTCTTATTTCAAAAAAACAGCTAAGATCATCTTCTATCAGGTGATCAAATATTTCTTCATTCATAAATAACGTTAGCAGCTCAATATGTTGAAGCGATGTCGGTACATAAGGAAGCTCCTTTAAAAATAATGTAGCAAGTGGCTGAAACCCTTGTGGACACTCCTCTGCAGGCAATGACCATCCCACAAAGCCAATCCAACTTTCTAGCAGGTCATGTGTAGGTCTAATACCACCCGTTTCAAAGATCGTTGCTTGCCTTACTAATTGAGCCTTAATATCCTCAACTTTCATCAGTTATCACCTTCACTGCGACAAAAACAATCGACGACATGGTCATTTACCATTCCTGTTGCCTGCATAAATGAATAGCAAATCGTACTACCAACAAATTTAAAACCATCTTTTTTTAATTGCTTGCTCATACGTTCGCTAATTTCTGTTGTAGCAGGTACGTCTGCAATGGACGACCATTCATTGATAATCGGCTGATGGTCTACAAAGTCCCAAATATATTGAGAGAAGGAACCATACTGCTCCTGTATACGTAGAAAGGCTTGAGCATTCGTTACAACACTAGCAATTTTAAGCTTATTTCGTACAATGCGAGAATCCTGTCTAAGCTCCTGTAGCTTGTCCTCCGTATAGAGAATGATTTTCGATGCATCAAATTGGTCGAAAGCTGCCCGGTAGCCCTCTCTCTTTTGTAAAATCGTCCACCAGCTAAGACCCGCCTGTGCCCCTTCTAGACAGAGCATCTCAAATAAATGCTGATCATCATGGACAGGGATACCCCATTCCTTATCATGGTATTCAACATATAAAGGCTCATCTTGCTTGACCCATTCACATCTTTTCATTGATATATCCTCCATTTACTACGATTCATTTAATTCCTGTAATACAAAGCCAACCTTTTTGCGTGTTTTCTCGTATAGTAACAGTTTGAAACCCAACACTTTCAAACAACTGCTTGATTTCAGGCTTAGTTTTATAAGCTTTCATATGATAATTAATTTTATAGAGCTCCGAAATGATGATAAACTTCCCATCGTCATTCAACACTCTAAATACTTCCTTCACATCATTTGCTAAATCCGGCCAAAAATAATGCGTTTGGAACGCTGTAATCGTATCGAAAAACTTATCCTTGTGCGGAATGCTTGAAACACTTGCTTGCGTTACGATCACTTTTCCATTGGCCACATCCATTTGATTGGATTTCGTAGAATCTTTAACCGCCTGCGCGGAAAAGTCTATACCATAGATTTTACCACTTGGATTCATTTTCGATAAGGATTGAAGTGTTTTTCCACCTCCACATCCAATATCTAGCACAATATCACCATCATTTACAGCTTCCTGTTTCATGAGCCAAGTATTCATACCGCTATGTGCCTTATTCATAATTCGTAACATCAATGAGCCTACGAATCCTCGTGGTTGTTTAGCTTGTTCGATTAATCGTTGTAAAAGAGTCATTTTAAAATTCCCCCTTGTCATCTTTCAAATACGTGCTGTGAAGTAAGGATTAAGAGGTCTTGTGTAGCTAGCTTTGTTAAGGCCGCTTCCTTACTTTGATCTGTAGCTCCTGCTACTGCATCGCTCACAACAGTTACAGCAAAATTTCTAGCTAGAGCCCCTTTCACCGTTGCTGTGACACAGCCTTCTATCAATTTCGCCTTGGCGTAATTGCGTCCGGATTTTGAATTGTGTACGCACAATTCACTCCTTTCAAAATCCGTGACATCCGCCGGAGGCTTTATCTTTATTTAGTAGGTGTTTGAACACCTACTGAATAAAGATAAAATCCTCGTTCCTATACATTCGTTTATTTCATTATTTTTTAAATAAGTTACTAAGCTGGGATTATTAAATGCATCCGCTTTATTTTTTGAAAAGTACATACCCTCAACTCTTAATAATCGTTCATCCAATTCAGCACCCTTACTTCCTTTTAAAGCTGTGAATTTTCTTAAAAGATTCGAAAGTACATGCGTTCGCTCAAACTCATTACTAATATAGATAACTGGAACATTTGATTTTTCAGCATCTTTTATAAGACCATTTATGCTATTTAAAGTTGGCTCAATTTGATGCTTTGCTACAGGTATTCTCGCTTGGTCACTAAAGTAATCATTTTGAATATCAAGTATCATTAACGCTTGCTTCAAACTACTCCCCTCCCCGTTCTTTTCTATCTAATCTCTTTACGTTCTGAAAAATAAAAAAGTTTCAAATTTTACCATTCATAACGGAGATTAATGTTAAAAAAAATCACAAGTGCTTTTATGAAATAGCACTTGTGATTTTATTCATCTATAAGTAGGATAATATAATTGTATTAAAGGTTTATTATTTTTCACACAGCTTGTCATTCGATTACAAACTATATGGTTTATGTAAAAAAGATAGCTACTTATCCTACAACATTTTCTAATTTAAATATGTATTGTTAGCAATACTTCTTTCGCGCTCGTCCATTACTAAATGGATAATAAATGCAAGTTGTTGCTCGATTCGCAAATTGTTAAGATGCAGGATGTCCGCAATTGCATTTTTTTGTATCTCCTCTAATCCTGCCTTCTCAAGCATTAACATAATCTCTTCTTTTGTCAGCCCAAACATTCCTTTTCCACCTCTACTTCATCCAATTATTATTTTACAATCATTATTCATATTTCTAAAACAACGAACTAGTAAAGCATTCCATGAACTTTTTCCCCTGATTATAAGATAACATATACAAATTAAACAATCCAAAATCTACTTAAATATAATAAAATTTTAACCTCTGCAAAAAAACATTGTTATTTAATAATAATTTCAATACAATACCTAGATCGATACTTGTTATTCACTAATTCTATTATAAAAATAACAAGTGCTTTTGTCGAATTTTATAATTCGGCGCTACAGTGTAAAAAACATTATAAAGAAACCGTTTACATGCAAATATAAATGGCTCTGAACAATGAAGAAGTGTCTTTATACGTATCCATCATATTTAATTACCTCATTATTACAGTACTTTTACCCCAGAAAAAAAAGTAATTTCAAAATAATTGAAACTACTTATCCTACTTTTTTATTCGGTTACTATACTGTTTTATTAACATTATTCGTCGAGGTAATAATGTTAAGTTTTTGTAAATTTTCAACTTGTATTCGTAATCTTTCGTCCAGTATTTGCATGTCGGTTGCTTCTGCTTGATTTATTACACTGTGCTTTGTTTTAGTATTGGCTGCCAAATAAACTATTCTCGACGATGAATCACTCTTCCACAATGTCTTGTTCGTATACCCTTCGATAAATAATTGACTTTTCCCCTGTACAATAGAGGGTATATTAACAGTAACTAGATCTGTATACACCATCTCAAGTAAAGATTGATTGGACACCGCTAAAAATGGACGATCTGCTTCATCAATCGTACAATGCTTAAAACGGCCCATTGACTGATCAGACCAAACGATTGCATACGGACCTTCATAACAGTTTTTAAATTTACTATTTGCTATTTCAAAAATTGCATCAATACAAGTAATCGCATTCGCACGAATATGTTCAAAAGTACAATTATCAGTAAAGAGCCGAGCATTGTTAATATAAATATGGTGACTTTCGAGCTCTCGAATTATGGTATTCTGGAGCGTAATCTTAGCGTGATCATTGCCATAAATACCACCTGCCTGCCCAATTTGAATCATGCACTGATTGAGCATTAGCCCGCTGGCGTCAACAATCATTTGAAATTGCGGGTGTTCTTGGATATTACATTCTGTCATCGATACATCTGCTTCATTAACAACCGTTACTCCCGTCGCCTCTCCTTTTTCTATTCTACATGTACGAAACTCCACTTTACTATTTTCAATTAACAACTGAGATTTAACATGCCGATGAATCTTACAATCGTACAATATCGCCTTTGATTTCTCGCCAAGAAAAAGGCCATTTCCCACTCCATCAGAAAAGATAGAATCCGTCACGAATAACTCACTTTGATGAACAACTAGATGCGTGTCTTGATGTTGCTTGATTTCACAGCCATCCATCGATAGCTTCGTGTTCTCAAAAACCTGGACCCCTATACTTTCCCCTTGGTGAATAAGCGTATTCATCATTGAAATTGAACTGGAGGCTGCAACAATTTGGGCCTTTTGATGTCCATGAATTTCACAATCCACCAACTCCATTTTCACATTTCGTATTGCATAAATGCCATTCGCTCGCCCTTCCAACAGCATGCAATTCGTCAAAGTGATTTCACTATTTTGCACCATAATTTGAGCCTTCTTATGATGCTGGATAGTCGTATCCACAAGAATAACACTCGAACCATTATCAATACGTAAGCCAACATGATTGATAGGACTCGCTAAAACATCAACATTTTTCATCATTAAACTTCCGAAGCTCACAGTTACTTGTGTTTGCACCATTTGCTGCTCAATGACACAGTTTTCTAGCTGTAAATCTCCCTTTACATAAATACCCTGCCCTTGCGTAAAACGCAAATTTCGCATATTCACAAGTGTTTGATAACGTATAAACACGCCACCTTTAATGATTACATTTCCTACTCCATACAATGTAAGCCTTTGGGAAATTTCAAAGCTTTCTTCATAAATCCCCTCCCGGATTTCAATAAAATCTCCCGGCTTTGCTTCTTGAATCGCCTGCCCAATGCTTTGGTATTTGTACATAATACCTCTCTTTACAACAAGTGTCGCCATCTCCACACTCCTTATCGAAGCTTATTCATGAACACATGAAATTAATTGTCGGTTTTATATTATTTATAGCCTCATTGAACTTCCTGTTATTCAATTTTTGGATAAATAATTTATGATCAACTTTTATTTATTGCGACAATACTATATTTGATAAAGGTATTTACTCTTAAATTTCACCCTTCTTCCTAAACCACATAATAAAATAAAACCAGCAATCACACGATTTTCTCGTCGATTGCTGGTTTAACCGATTTACATAATTCAATTGCTACAAAATACAATACATTTAATTACAATTTAAACTTCCTAACAAGGTCATTTAAATTTTCTGCCATACCCGCTAAATTGGCTGAACTATTTTTGATTTCGTCCATAGAGCTTGAAGCTTGTTCGATTGTTGCTGAAGTTTCTTGGATGCCTGCAGCAGATTGTTCTGATACAGCGGCAATTTCGTCCACTGATTTATTAATCGTAACGGTATTTTGTACTACCTCTTCTAGCTTCGTCATCACGCCATCAATATTCGTTGACATGGCGTAAACGGCCTCTGCAATCTGGTTGAATGTTTCATTTGTAGTTGCGATTTGCGCCGTGCCTTTTTCGACCTCATGATAGCCAGTTTCTAGTGAGGATGTTACCGTGTTAGAATCTTGTTGGATTTTTTGAACAATGCCTGTTATATCATCTACGGAAACGGCTACTTGTTCTGCAAGTTTACGCACCTCGTCTGCAACGACCGCAAACCCTTTACCATGCTCCCCTGCGCGAGCCGCTTCGATTGCTGCATTTAGTGCTAGTAAATTCGTTTGTGCAGCAATATCCTGTATGACAGCTACGATTTTTGAAATTTCCTGTGTTTGTTTACTCAGTTCATCCACTTTGTAAACAGAATCTTTCACAATATGATGAATGGAACTCATTTGTGCAGTTGAGGCGTCCATTAAACTTTGGCCCTCTTTTGTTAAGGCCATAACATGTTGGGAATATTGCTGAACATCTGTACTACTATTGTTGACATCTGTCACCTTTAAGGTGAATTCTGTCATTGTTGTCGCTACATCTGATGCATTGCTCGCCTGCACTTCTGTGCCACTTGCAATTTCAGTAACTGTATCAACAATTTGTTCCGTACCTGTTTTCACTTCTGTCGACGATTGCATAAGCTCTTCACTATGCGCAGCTACGTCATTAGAAACGGTTTGAATTTGCTTTAATAATCGATTCAAAATATCGGACATCTTATTAGTCGCTTCTGTAAGCAGTCCTACCTCATCTTTGGATTTCACAACAAGTGCAGGCTCACTTAAGTCACCTTCAGTAATTCGTTGCATACGATTTGTCACAGCGATGATTGGTCTAGAAATCAGTCGAGCACTTAACAATGCAATCAGGATAGAAACGATAACAATCATAACACCAACGATGATACCAATCAGCTGCTTAGTGTTTCCTGCACTGATAATGTCTGCGCCAGTCGCATTAATCGATTGCTTACGATGCTCGGCTAATCCTTCATAGCCTTCACGTATTTCCGTCACTTTTTCATTCATAGAAGCTAAATTTTTCGTTGCTAGTTCCTTCTGACCTCGATCATAAACATCAAATACCTCTTTTTCAACATAGCTATTCCATTCCTTCGCCATTTCCGCAATTTTGCCGAAATCTCCTGTCTTTGTAATTTCTAAACGCTTTTGTTCGTTCTCAACAGCATGCTTTACAGTATCTTCAAAAATCTTCTTATACTTTTCTTCGCCAGAAAGTACATACCCTCTAGCTGCAGCAATTCTGAGCGAAATCGTTTGAGCTTGTTCATAATCTGCAATTAGTAATTGCAATTCTTCATCAACGATTTCTTCCGTCGCGCTGTTGCTTTGTTTTATTGCATAGTAATTGTAGCCAATGTATAAAACGACGATTGCTATAACAATGCTGAAGGAAAAAACAATTCTTTTACTAATAGACTTAAAATTCATTTCAAATTCTCCTTATTTTCCAATGCAAATATGTACTTTATCAAAATTTGAATACCAATAGTAATCTACCACTTTAAAGACGAACTTGGATGAATCAGGAATTTTTTATATATTAAATGAAATAACTAGTTAATTTTTATGTAATTTATAGCAGATTATAGAATTAAAAAATAAATCAGATGGACTACCAGAACGATAAAAGTAGTACTTTTAACACATATAAAAAGAACAGCATTAAAAATCAAGCTGTTCCTTCTAATAAAAAATTAATCCCAATAGTTAAAAATAACATCCCCTATAGTTTTGCTGTCAAAGTGTGAAATATAGTTCCATTCCACCTCAGATAAACTGTGCAAATCCTTATCTTGCGTCAATAATGTGTTTAATGTATCAGATGTAAGACATTTACGCATCGGAAAATATTTGTGTAAGTGAGTTTTTGTTAAAAATTGAAAGCTTAGCTCTTCATCAAACTTAGCAAATGCAATATAAGGCATCAGCCTATGATGGAGAATGGTCAAACGCTCATCCTCCAGTTGAATCACCGCTTGCATATAAACAACATGAGGCTGATCGATAAATTGCACAGCTTTTGCTCGTTGTTCGCTTGTCACTAAATGATAAACCATCGACTGGAAAGTACGCATATCTTGTTCGATTAGATGATCTGCATCAAAACCAGAAATCCCTTTCGTTAATCGCAACGAATCACCCCTTTATGATTGTGTATATATGACCTTCTAGTAAAGGTAGGTAGATTCCTTCTATATGTATCTATTTTCTTGTTGCTAAACAAAGCAGATTGAAAATACGCATCTTATGTACAGCAATTTTTATCACCTTGTACCTTTATTCTGAAATGCTTCTAGCTAGTTATTTTTCGTTTTTATTTTTAAAACTCCATCCCTTCCACCTATTAATGGTATTATAGCGAAATTAGAACAAAACCAAAATTTAGGGAATCGTTGATTAAAACTTATGCTATGTATATAAGTGATCTTCGTTCAAGACTTGGAGATTAGCATTAGAGGAATGGAAATCAACCCTAAGTTATGGTGATAATCCACTAAATTTCCAATAAAATAAAAAAACTTGAATCGAAATGATGATTTGCCAAGTCTAATAGTCGGAAGGAGGCGATTTTCATTACTACAAAGCAACAATCTTTAGTACAGTTAGCACAAAACGGAGATGAGCAAGCTTTCTATCAACTCATTGAACAAGAGCAACATAAGCTATATCGAATGGCTTATGTTTATGTCCAAAATGAAAATGACGCCGTAGAAGTTTTTCAACAGACCATTATCCGTGCGTATGAGGGCCTACCTCAATTAAAGGATCCTCAATATTTTTCTACCTGGCTAACGCGCATTATTATTAATTGCTGTAAAACCTATCTTGCCAAGAAAAACTCTGTACAACTTGTCGAACCACATACATTAGAAGATCTCAATAGTACATCACCTACATATATCGAAGAAGAACTAGATTTATGGCATGCACTCTGCAAGCTAGAGGAAAAATATAAAACGGTTTTACTATTACGCTTTTATCAAGACTACTCGGTAAAGGATATTGCTGTGATTTTACAATGTCCTGAGGGCACAGTGAAAACTCATATTCGCCGAGGTTTACAAGCTTTACGACAACAATTAAAGGGGGCATATATAGATGAATGGGTTCAATCCGTTGAAAGGAGTTATTAATACGATTCCAATCCCTGAAGGACGTTTAACCGAAGTGTTACGTATTGAGGGAATGTCAAAAATCTTTCAACAAAAGCATCATACGGTTAATGCATTGAAAAATATCCATTGTACGATTTATCAAGGTGAAATGGTGGCCATTATGGGGACAAGCGGTTCTGGTAAAAGTACACTACTAAATATGATTAGTGCCATCGATGAACCGACTGAAGGTGCATTATTCTTATTTGGACAGGAAGCGCATGATATTTATAAAGAGCCAAAAGCATCGAAATTCCGTAAAGAGAATATCGGCTTTATCTTTCAATCATTCCATCTGTTGAAGGATTTATCAGTTGAAGATAATATTGCGCTCCCCCTTATCCTTAATGATGTGCCAAGTAAAGAGATTAAAGTGCGTGTACAGCAAATAATGGAAAAGCTCAATATTGCCGCATGGGCAAAGCATCGACCTAATGAGCTTTCTGGTGGTCAAAAGCAACGAGTAGCTATAGCACGCGCCATTATTGCAAATCCGCCAATTTTATTGGCCGATGAACCGACTGGTGCATTAGATGTGAATACGACAGATGAAATTTTAGGGCTGTTAGTAAACTTGCAAAACAATATGAATCAAACTATTTTACTCGTGACACATGACCCTTATGTCGCTACTTATGCAAACCGTGTATTATTTTTCCATGATGGTGCCATTGTGGATTCCTATCAAAATAAGCAAACAGCAGAGGATTTAGATTGCATTTTATCAAAGTTCAAGCTGATTACTAGAGGTGATGTGTAATGTTTACGATGCGTACCATTGCTCTGAAGCTATTTCGTGCAGCGTGGGCCAATGTATTAACGAGTATAAGTATTATTACCATTTCTATTTGCCTTGTCATGACAATGAGTGTTTACATATGGAATGCTAATAGTCAAATGAAGGAAGAAATACAAGCATTATATGGCGAAATGGATTTGCTGGCCGGTTATAATCCTGATCAGCATAAGCTGTTAACTTCACAGCTTATCGAAAATTTCGAATCAATGCCTGGAATAACAAAAGTTTCTAATGTGTCATTAGCTCATACAAATATTGAAAATGAAAAAAACACATCATTTTATACTGTTGGTGTTGAAAACGATGACTTAGTGAAAAGCCGCTATCATTTTAATGTGAATCTTGAACCGGAAGATGTTGTGATTACCGAAAATATGGCCCGTCTCTTCCACAAGGATGTCGGAGATACATTAAACGTTACGTTCAATAAAACAGTCGGAAACTCCGCTGAAGCAGAAACAGGTACCTTTACGATCCAAGAAATCCTTCCACCTCTAAAAGGCACAGATAGTCCTAATTTAATCCTGATTCAAAATGATGTGTTGAAAACGTGGATGGATAATAGTGATGCACAAACTGCAGGGATGTTTGCCCTCATTAAAACGGAAAACGACAATATTACAACCGCAGTTGGTGCGGATTTGAAACAGTTAGATGACACATTACGTGTTGATATCATGAGCGACTACGATGAAATTAAGAAAAATTTACAAGCATTAATAATTTTTATAATTGTATTGTCATTCTTTATCTTACTTATTTCTAGTGTCTTACTACTATCAACGTTCCAGCTATTATTTTACAAAATTAAAGAACAGCTTATGGTATTACGTGCACTTGGCGCATCCACTAAGCAAGTAAGACGCATAGTACAATTGCAATTATCTAGCATCATTGGCTTTGGCGTATTGCTGGGGATATCTGTCAGTTTATTAGTGATAAAAAGTTGGCTACCACAGCTAATTACCCTGATGAAAATGCCAGACGCAAAAACTGACTTACCGATGATCTTTGTTATCGTGATTGCAGTTGCCAGTTTTTTCTTGCTGCAACTAATCACACAATGGCAAGTTCATAAAAGCGCTAGTCTATTACCTTTACAAATCGCCATAGAAAATGAAAATTTAAGTTTACGCTGGACAAAATGGAAAACGATTGTTGTGGGCATCGTTGCATTCATATCCCTATTCTTATTTGCGAATGCTTATCAAGTCGGGACAAGTACTGGCAAAGGGGCACTCATGATTTTAATCGGCACATTGCTCGTCTGTGGGATTTTACTCTATATCATGCCGTATCTCTTTACAGTACTATTCAAAATTTCCTTGAAGCCCGTTCGTGCTGTACTTGGCAAAGAAGCATACTTAGCGTGTCAGCAGCTCATGCCACAGGTGCGAAAAAATATGCCCATTGTGCTTAGTATTGTTGGATTAATGGTCATTTTAATATTCGGTAGCTCTTTATTTAAAACGAATCAGCAAAACTCATATCGATATATAAACTCTCAATATGAAACATCTATTAAAATTGATAATGAATTAGAAGATCCAACTATTACACCAGCTTTGATTAAAGAAATTGAGGCATTGCCTAGCGTGTCCTATGCCTATGAACGAAGTAACGCACCTTATATAGTGCTTGAAGGTGACAATGGCTGGGAAGGTAGTAATTTCGAGGCCATTGATGTTGAAAAATACGTCCAATTAGAAAAGCTTGATGCTTTTGAAGGAGATTTAAAAAATGGGGTGATCATTACAGAACGACTTGCCAAAAAACATCAATTAGCTGTTGGTGATTATATAATGGCAGGGACATTTAATGAAACACTTCAACAGGAAGCGCCAATTGGTGAATTAATAGTCGTTGATATAGCCCTTGATTCTTATAAAGAATATATAGATTTGTTTGTCGATTGGTCCTCTTTTATAGTATCAGATTCAACTATAATTACAGACATCATGGTGGAAGCAGATGATACAGAGCAGGCATTAGCAGACCTTGCTTTCTTACAGGAGCGCTGGCCTGCGTTAAAAATTACTGATAAAGAGACATTTATCGAGCAAAACGATGAAATGATCTTCCAGCGCTGGAGCCTTTTTGTTGGCGTCTTCGTTATTTTAATTACCGCTACTTGCCTTGGCGTATTGCAAACATTGCTTCACTCCATTTATTCAAAACGTGGCGATTATGCGATTCAACGACTGATTGGTCTTTCCCCGAGCGGATTAGTCAAGCTGATTTTAACGCAAGTGTTATCATTTGTGTTATACGGGCTAGTAGTTGGAACAATTCTTGGATTAGCGTTAACGAGAATGTTGAGCTTTATTGACGAAGGAGCTCCGACGTACTATGACTTCTTCACATTAAGTGTGACGAGCATCGTTTTTTTAGCCGCGACGCTCATTGTCTTTACGCTGCAAGGATACTGGATTAGTCGGAAGAAATTAGCAAATGAAATGATTGATATTTGAATGACAACAGACCCTCTAAAATAGTAGAGGGTCTGCTTTCATTTATCGCATTATATTTTTGTTTTATCGCCTAACTTTTTAGATTTATCGCCCAACTATTTCAGTTTATCGGACGCTTTTTCAAATTTATCGACATCTGCCAACAATTACGCTCCTACAAACAACACGGCCTGTCCAATCGCAATAAAAAAGGCTTCATGCTGTATAGGGCTGTTATCTTCTATTTGCAGCGTAATCTCAAAATGTGTCTCACAAAAAACTGCCTGCCAACGAGCAATCGGTTGATCATCAAGAGTAAATACTGACCAATCCTCCATTTCCTTGTTCAGTTTTATTTGTTGAGATCCATCCGTGATGATTAAATCAGGAATCATTATTTGCCAGCCATCATAGGCAACCATATAATCTTTGCCTGTAACAAAATCCTTCCCTCGAAAATGCACTCGCCCACGTCGCGACATCTTCTTACATGTAAAAAGAGCCTGACCAGCGACATCGCTCACATCAAAACGTACAAAATAACGAAAGTCCATCGTGCGGTCAAACGCCTTTTTCAATCCGTTTGAATAAACACGTTGCACAGTAGACGATACTTCCCCCGCTTCATTAACGATTGCTACTAACTCTGTTGATTCGATTGCCGCTGGTTGCTTGTATGTAAAAATCTTCAATATATTCGCTCCTTCATTACACTTGCTCCCTATAACCTAACATAAAATAAACGCCAAATACAAAGGTTGTATTTGGCGCTTGACTGTTTATTTAGTTTGCTTTGGTACTTCTACGGTAAATGGTTGGAACTTCACTTCTTTTAGTGATGACGGATCAAATGGTATTTCAGTTTCTACACCATCCTTATCAATTTCAACACCACCTCCGCCTGAAGGAAGCGATAAATAAGGGGTAATCGTTAATTTTTGAACACCGTCTGAAATCGGGTCAAAGGACTTGGTGCTACTAAAGTTCCATGCACCATTATCGAAATGACCTTCTCCCCCACCTGAATGCGATGTAATTTCCTTGCCATTCTGATCGGTAATACGGAATTCTATAAACGATGCGCCTACTTGAGCATTATCAATTGTACCCTTTTCGGTAGCTTTATAGTCAAGGGCTATACCTGATGGGCTGAATGAAATTTTGGACACATCTAGTTGAATGTCTTCTGCTTGTTGCTGATGATTAATCGGAACATAAATAATATCCGCAATCTTTTTGACAGGTACTGTGAATTCAAATTTCTCCCCCTCTTCCCCTTCTAGCATTAAGCCCATTTCAAATGAATCCGGCATGTCATCCTTCACTTCAAATCTTGCGATGCCTGTACGGACGGTTGAACTTAAAGCTTTTTCACCATAGCCACCAGAAGTCACTTCTGGGTTTTTTCCATTTATAGTAAAGTCTGGTCCTGCTCCGAAGTAATAATCACTTAATTTCTTTTCAGAATCAACTGTAAGCCCTACCGTAATATTCGACGCGTCATAAAGGACTTCATCTATTGTTACGGATATACCGTTAATTGTATGTTTTTCTCCAATAGAGCTTGTTAACCCTTGTTCATTTGCCTGTTCTAGCCCAAGGAAGCCAGAGTTACTGAATACCGACCCGACGATTGGTAGCTGTGATAATGTACTTGCGAATGTTGGTGATACATAAGCGGCTGAACCTACCATAATACAAAATGCTGCTGCCGCACTTGCTACATATAATAACGGTTTACGTATACTTCTTCTTTTCATTTGAATAGGGGCTTGACTCATATTTATTTGCTCCTCTGCTTGTTGGATTCCTTTTGTAATCGCTGATCGTACCTCATTTCTTGGGAATTCTGGAGGGGTACCGTTTTCATTAAATAGCTTTTTCATTCAACGTTGCACTCCTTTCTAATTCTCGCTTTAACTGTTTTTTTCCACGATGCAAATACGTTTTAATAGTGCTAACTGGCTTTTCCATTACTTCTGCTATTTCTTTAATTGGTAAATCGTGATAATAAAATAAAATGATGGCCATTTGCTGAGAATGATTTAATTGCTGTATGGATTCCGATAAATCGATTGGATTCGCAATAACATTTTCTTGCTCCTGCAAACGATTTAATAATTCACTTTCTTCATAGGGGATGATTTTATTCCCTTTTTTTAGTAATCGGTAGCACTCATGTATTAAAATTCGAAACAGCCATGTAGAAAAAAATTCTGGATGCTTTAGCTGATGAACGGTTAGAAAGGCTTTACACGCTGCTTCTTGAATCGCATCCAAAGCATCCTCTTTTTGACCAACATAAGAAAGCGCAGTATAAAATAATTTTTCTTCCTCTAGAATAAGTAGTTGCTCAAACGCTTCCTTATTCCCTGCAATAGCCTGTTTGATGATCGATAAGTCATGTTCCACGCTATTCCCTCCTTTCAATACTTAGAGTCAATAACTCTATGAAAAGGTTTCACTTTGATAAAATTCTTTTTATAAATAAAATAAGTGACTCCGGGCGGGCGCCGTCACTTCGGTTCTTCTATCGTGCATTTTATTCGTTCTATCCACGATTTTGACTCTTCTATCCACGATTTTGACTCTTCTATCCACGACTTTGACTGTTCTATCCACGATTTCGGCTCTTCTATCCACGATTTCGGCTCTTCTATGCCACGACTTTGACTGTTCTATCCATTAGTGATCGCTCTAACCACGACTTTGATTGTTCTACCCTCGATTTTGATCGCTCTATCCACGATTTTACCTCTTCTATCCACGATTTTGACTCTTCTATCCACGACTTTGCCCTTACACCTCGCTCTTTTATCTTACTATCCGTCCCTATGTATCTACGAAAAAAATAGACTACTTCATATAAAGTAGCCTACTAAAATTTTCTTTATTTATCCAATTTAAAAGTAATGTCGCCAACTCCGATTTCCGAGTTGACCTCTATTTTTACATCTGCTTTATCATACGCTTCGTTTACATAAACCCCTTTGCCTTTTGAAATGAAACCTTCTATATTTGAACTGCCGATGCCAGCTTCCGTAGTAAGCTTTACCCCAACTTTTGATGGTAATATGACAGTAGTGTCCCCAACACCAGTTTCAATATCCGCTTCGAAGCTTTTTTTCCAATCGCCTCCTAAATTCACATCAAGATCGCCTACGCCTGTTTCAATATTTAATTTTTCCAGCTGCAACCCTTGTAAATCTAGCTCTGCATCCGACGCGCCCGTTTCGATTGAGAGATCCATTGGAATATCATCATTCAGTTCGATATCCCATATATTTTTTATTTTCCCTAAACGCACGTTTGTAGAATCTTTATGTTCAATCGTTACTTTTCCTGTCTGGCCGCGTAAATCATATTTTACTTTTGGTGCAAATTTATCAATATTGTATTGAGCATTACCTTCAACCCAATCCTTGGCACCCTTTTTAACTGTTATTTCTCCAATACCAAGTTGTAATTCAACATCCAACTTTTCTGCTTTATCCTTTTCAACTAGGATCGTTTCATCTTTGGTTTTACCCGGTATGACTGAGTTACACCCCGATAACGCAATTATTGAGGCGCTTATAACCAAACCAAGTCCCATAAATTTTTTCAATGTAATTTCCTCCTACTATATAATATTCCAATAAATTCATTATATAGGAACTGTCATATTTAAAAACGACCCTCCGCTTTATATTCGTCTAAGACCTAAGACGTAGTGAGAATTTATATAATGAATATGTCATCTTTCAAAAAAAGTGAACTAGTATTTTGAATATGGATAGGTAAAAATTTGTGAAGCATTATAAAGAATATACGTATTTCCTTCATGGTCCAATGCATGTATCACCAATTGCGAAATAGCTATTTCTGATTTAAGAGGGACTGATACTAATTGCGCATCATTCGAATCAACAGCTTTCTCAAAACGCTCGTCTCCTGTGTCTATTATTAATTTTTCGACGTTATGATTGTTAAGTAATGGAATAACAAGATGATGGATCTTTTTAAAATAAATAGGACTCATTGTATCCACTTCACTCTGGATATAGTGATCCAGTGCATAGCCTTTTCCATCATGTTTGAAAATGGAAATACCTTGAAAGCCATTTTCCGAAAAATAGCCCATTCTATACTGATGAATCGTTAATGTATCATTCATTTTTACCGTATTAGGATAAAATGGACCCCATTTTATAGCATTTTGAATGTCAGCTTCATTCTGTACATAAACACGATAACCGATTCGTTCAGACATATTTCCTAAAATGGCAATAATAATAATGGTACATAGTAATACACGCCAAAACCAATTTTTCATGAAAGCAAATATGGCAAAAATAAATAAGAAGACAGCACTTACTAATCCTACTACCATCCATGGTCGTGCTAATGAGCTATAGTCTTTCACCCTTCCAGACTTTTCTGGATAAAGATTTGTATCTGTAAGCACCGTCGTCATTGGTTGGCTATCATGTTGGAAGAGCATCATTTTTAAACCAATGATCAGACAAGCTGATACGACAACTGTTAGGATAATTGGGATGAATGGTGTTCGCTTCTTCGTTATTTGATTAATTTTTTGAAACGTTTTTACATGGCTTTCGCCAGAGAATTTACCTTCCTTATACATTTTATTGATGGCATTACGAATCTGATCCATATTCGAATCCCTCCTCCAATAGCGTGAAACCAACCATTTGACGCGCTCGCCTTAACCGTGTTTTCACCGTATTTACTGGTAACTTTAGCAGCTCTGCAACGTCCTTTAAGGAAAACTCTGCGAAATGAAATAGAAGTAGTACGTCTTTGTATTTCGTCGGAAGTTTTTCAATCGATGCTACTAGCAGTGCATCCGTCTCTCCCATCAATACTTCCTCTTCAGGATTATCGGATAGGCTCTTTAATTTGCTCCAATAATCAATAACTTGTATTTTTTTATAGCGCCAGCTTGAAAGATAACTATGACACTTGTTAACGGCAATGCGATATAAGTAGGTTTTGACGGAAGCTTCTTCACGAAATTGCTCCATTTTCTCATCTAAATCAATTATGCCTCGGCATAATTGCGTCCGAAATCGGCTATGTGCTTGCACAAAGAACTCCTCTCCGATTCCGTGACATCCGCCGGAGGCTTTAACTTCTTTCAGCGGGTGTTTTAAACACCGCTGAAAGAAGTTAACAAATGTGTCTTGAACCAAATCCTCTGCCACTGCCCAATCTTGAACATATGTATAGCATACTCGCAGTAAATAATCTCCGTGCATTGTCATAGCTCTAGATAAGTGAGCGTCCTTCTGTTCTTTTAACACGTTGCTCGCCCCCATAAAAGCATTTACTGTTAGTCTGCTGAACAATAAAAAAGTTTCATAAAAAATCAAATTCTTCATGAAACTTATATGTTAAAGGATATCACTCTCCACTAAAGCTTTTAAGTTAGCGAGAGATGCCCCGTAACCGCTCGTATTAAAAGTGACCGTGGTGCCATTTTGTTTTTCCTCTAATAAAATAGAGATCAGTGATTCTTCTATACCTAAGTAAAACGAAAATTCTCGATTTGGCGTTACCTGTTTGATTGTCAACACCATCGGTAATTTCTCTGCAAGCTGATTCTGTTCATTTGGCTGTAACGTGAAAACAATCTCTTCTCCAGGCTCTAGTTTTGGGATTTCCCAAGTTGAATCTGGAGCGTACCATTGCGACAATTGCTCCTCCTCTGTAACAGCCCGCCAAACTGTAGCAATACTTGCGTCAATCCAAATTGAACTTTTTTCATTATCCATCATTGCATTCCTCCGTTTGTTGAACTTATGCCTTTTCTCTTCATTTTATCCTATTATTGGAATAATAGCTTTAGCTCCTAAGAAATAAAAAAGTGTGTTTTGACAATTAATTGCTCAAAACACACTCATTAAAGATTTTATGTTCTACGCATATACGCTTTCACTGTTAGTGGTGCAAAGATAGCGACAACTACAGCAGCACCAATAAGTGAGGTCGATAAATCCCAGCCTATTGTTCCTGAATTCGTCAGCTCTCTGACAGCCGTCACGAGATGTGAAATAGGATTAATTTTCACAAACCACTGTAGGAAATCGGGCAAAGTTTCTGCTGGGACAAAAGCATTTGAAAGAAATGTTAATGGAAACAAGACAAGCATCGAAATTCCCTGTACACTCGAAGCTGTTCGAGCAATTACACCAAAGAAGGCAAAGATCCAGCTTATGGCCCAGGCACACACAATGACTAAAAGCCCCGCAAGTACAACGTGTTCCAATCCACCTTCTGGTCGATACCCCATAATATATCCCATAGTAAAAGTAAGTACCGTTGCAATTGTATATCGAATGGTATCGGCCAATAAGGCCCCTGCCAATGGCGCAATGCGGGCGATCGGTAATGATTTAAATCGGTCGAACACTCCTTTATCCATATCTTCCCGTAATTGAACGCCTGTGACGATTGAGGTCGTGATGACAGTCTGCACGAGAATTCCTGGAATAATGACTGGCAAATAGTTTTGTACATTCCCCGAAATGGCTCCCCCAAAAATGTAGGTGAACATCAGCGTGAAAATAATCGGCTGAAGTGTTACATCAAACAACTGCTCAGGCGTACGTCGAATTTTTAAGACACCTCGGTAGGCCATTGTGAAAGAATTTTTTATCGATTGATTGATACTCGGCTTGCGTAACAATCCCCGTCCAACTAGTGGTTTTATCGTATTACTTTTCATACTCTTTCCTCCTCTAGTTGTGGACCATTTTCATTCACACTGTTACCTGTGATTGTTAAAAATAC
Organism: Lysinibacillus sp. EB271-A1-10B; assembly: GCF_058791335.1. Taxonomy (NCBI): domain Bacteria; kingdom Bacillati; phylum Bacillota; class Bacilli; order Caryophanales; family Bacillaceae; genus Lysinibacillus; species Lysinibacillus sp. EB271-A1-10B. The sequence continues at coordinate 60,347 of NZ_JBYTDL010000009.1, read as the reverse complement.
TTCATCTAAGGTCGGTTTTTGTACACTGAACTCGTCAAGCTGAATTCCTTTTTGGCGAAGGGCAATCAGTAAATCCGTAACTAGGTCAACATCTGCCATTGGGGCAGTGATTTTCCCGATATCCTGTGAAATGGTTGTTTTCACTTGAAGTATGTGTTCTACTGTTTCACGAGCAGCCAACATTTCCTGTGTATTTTGAATGCTCAAATGTAAGGATGAAGTACCGACAGATGCTTTTAGCTCATCGACTGTACCTTCTGCTACAACGCGCCCATGATCTATAACCGCAAGCCGATCTGCCAGCTCATCTACCTCTTGCAAATACTGTGTCGTTAACAGAACAGTTGACCCCATATCTACTAAACGACGAATCGTATCCCACATTTGATTACGTGTACGTGGATCTAGCCCCGTCGTCGGCTCATCTAAGAAAATTAACGGTGGCTGTGCGATCAGACTGGCTGCCAAATCCAGACGACGACGCATACCTCCAGAGAAATTTTTCAAAGGACGTTTTGCAGCTTCTGATAATCCGAACTCTTCCAGTAATTCAGCAGCCTTATTTCGGGCATCTGTACGTCCCAATCCTAGCAAATGAGAAAAAATAATTAAATTTTCTGTTGCACTAAGTGACTCGTCAACTGAAGCATACTGACCAGTGACGCCAATTAATTGACGTACAATATGTGGTTCTTTCACTATGTCATACCCGAATATTTGTGCCGACCCAGCATCTGCTCTTAGAAGAGTCGCTAGCATTCTAATAGTCGTTGTTTTACCCGCTCCATTAGGACCAAGTACACCATAGATAGTGCCAGCGCGGACGTTTAGATCGACACCATCCACAGCCCGATTTTCTCCAAAATGTTTGACTATGCCACGTGCTTCAATAGCCCACTCACTATTCTCTAACGGGCTTTTCATTCTATTCACATTCCCCAATACTATTCCTCCCTCATTCATTACCATCAGTTTTATAGAAATTTGTCTATAAACGGATAATACAACAAGTTTATGAACTGAATGTGAACCGAATAATCTACGTTACTCATTTTATTTGTTACAGGATTTCTGAACTGATCTTTGTAGTTTTAGTTGACCTATGTAAATTAATTGCACCTAGCGCTACAAACGCTGCGACAATATCCAAGGCCAATTGATAGCTTGAAAAAATAGTGACCATGAATCCAAATAATGTAGGAGCAATGACGATAAAAAATTGATTTAGCGTCAAAGCAGCACTTACAGTTAGACCCACATATTGTGGATTCGATTGCTCGGTCACACAGGCGATAAATAATGAATACCAACCAAGTGCGATGAATCCTAATACGAAACTAAATAATAGCATCAACAATTTTGCATGTATCATATACGGCAATATGACTGTAAGAATAACTGCACTAACCATTACGATCATTAAAAAATATTCCCGTTTTTGCGCAAAAAATTGATCACTAATCCAAGCAATAGCTACCCTGCCAATCATCCCACCAATTAATATAAGGCTTAAATATTGCCCCGCTTCCGTTAAGGAATAACCCCCCTCTTGATGTAAATAACTCATAAAATGAGCAACAAGGATCATTTGTAAGGTCATCATTACGATTCCTACAATATAAATTGGATATAAACCTTTATTATTTTTAATGGCCATGAGTTTCTCTTTAAAAGTGACAGACGTTGCAGCTACTGCTACACGTTCTTTAGGCTCCTGATAAATTAGTAAAAAGAGTAGGCCACCAGCAATTGCTACTAATCCTTGCACAAGATGCACCGATGACAGGCTATAATGATGGTACATATATGTGAGAATGACTGATGCAAGCGCTCCACCAATTGGAATGCCTGTTTGCCGAATGCCAATCGCCAACCCGCGGTGTTTGTCTGGAAACCATTTCACGATGGCCGTGCTCCCCCCGGTTTGCGCACTGCCGTACCATACCCCTACGATTAATAATAAAAATAATAACACCACATAATTATTGACCAACATGAGTAGTAAAGCCGAGAGTCCTAATAATATCGAACCCCAAGCGATGATTTGTTTTTCCCCTTTTTTATCCATAAAATAGCCGAACAGAATCATCGAGAAGATTGGCCCGATATTAACCGCAGAAACAATAAAACCTGTTTGTAGCGAAGATAAATTCCATTCAATTTGATAAAATGTGGCGATTGGCCCCATGCCATACGTCACAAAAGTTGCCGCAGTTTGAGACAGCGTAGCTACTAATACGATGACCCATTTAAAATATGTATTCATTAAAATTCCTCCAATGCTCTTACGCTGATTACATATTTGAGTTTACGCTTCGCCTATGAATGCGTAAAATGGAGGAAAGTGATAGTGGCTATCAAAAAATTTTATAGGTGTGTGACAAACAAACATGAACATAGAGGAAATAGCATTAAAAATCGAGATATTGGAGAGGCAAAACCTTAGTAAATCCGCTGAAATAACGAATTATACGCAATCCGCCTTAACCTCTAAAGTGAAGAAAATGGAGACAGAAATTGGTCAGGCAGTGTTTAAGCGTACACCGCAAGGCTTGAAGATTACAAATGTAGGGACACAATATTTAAAATTTTTAAAGCTAATGACACAGGAATACGATGAATTTTTACAAGAAATCGGTTCGGCACAAACAAATTCAAAAATTAACTTCGGCACTTCTCATACAACGATTAAAATTTATGGCGCATCCATTATGAATGCTTTACAGATCAATAATATTGCGTTAGATGTCGATTTCACTGTGGAATCAAGCACTTCCTTAAATGAAAAAATACATAATGCTGAAGTGGATTGTGCACTGACGAGTAATCCTATTAAACACTACCCTGATTTAAATTATGACAGGATTGCATCAGAAACATTCGAAGTCATTTCGAACAACTCACATATTATTAGTTTTGAGGAAGGTTCACCTATTACATTACTTGTGTTGAGCAGAGGCTGTATGTATACTCGTACAATGGTGGAATGGTTAAATAAGAATCAAGTGCCATTTACAATGAAAGAAATAAGATCGGTAAGTAGTATCCTTGATTTCCTACAAATAGACAATACGATTGCTGTGCTAAATACAAAACTGATTGACCTTTATAACTACTCCAACATTCACTATTATGATTTACCACAGCTAAACAAAATCATCGAAACTGTCTTTATTTACAAAAAGAACGAAAGTCAACAATCTTCTATTTTTCAATTAAAACATGTTATTGAATCCTTGCTAGAAGACCCTATCGAACGAAGCTAGTTCGTTTGATAGGGTCTAAAACAATTTATCGGAATCATTTCGAGATTTATCGGAATAACTTCAAGATTTACTTTTTTATTTTAAAAAGGCAAAAATCTTTTCTTTTTATATCACCTGGCTGTCAATCCGAAGTCTTACATATCGCTTCTAATGTTGAAAAACGAACCGCTTTCGCTTTCCCATTTTTCAAAATAGAAAGATTCCCCATAGTAATTCCAACCCTTTTCAAAAGCTCCGTTACGTTTTGCTAACATCACATCAATAGTAACATTAATTGCCATATCATCCATCTCAAACCGTCAAATCATTTTCTGATTTTATATTAATCGCTTCTTGTAGAAGCCGTTGGAGGATAGCAGCAAAAACAGCGATAATCAACGAAGCAAAAATGATGATGAATCCCAATATTCCAATAGGAGGGTCAATTTTCCTTGCTAACAAATGGAAGATTGGCATACCTAATACATATAAACCACTGATTATGATTGCACAGCACTTTATGTTCTTTAACGCCTTTACAGATAATTCCTTGAACACTGTCTTCTCGTCAATGTACTGTAAAAGATTAAAAGCCTGATAGAGTGCAAAGTAAAAAGACACAGCCGATCCATACATCACCATGAAAATGAGATATTTCATCGGGGAAATATTTGGATACAATTTTGATGCGAAATTCGCTATATGGGGTACTAAAAATATACATAAAGCAAGAACTGCCATTCCAGCCAGAAAAATAATACCCTTTAAGAAAGTTGTTGAACTTCGTTTAACCTTCATATTATGCACCTCACTTATTTAATAACATTATAAATTTAACATATAGTTTATCGTTTTGCGATAAATATCTATTGTTTTTAATTATATTATCATTGTTATTTATATATCCTTTTAATTTTAATATTCATTAGAATAAAAAAACTCGACCCATAACTAATGGATCGAGTTATAAATTTATTTCTATTTATTCGACTTTCATTTATATAGTTGAAAAGCAAAAATCTATTAGAAAATAGCCTTATTTATTGATCACCTAACTATTAAGATTTATCGCCAACCGCTCAATAAAATCAAAGAATCAAGAGATTTTTTGAGTCAAACAAAATTCGGTCCCTTCTTCGTTCGAGCAAAGTGAATAGTTGACTTGTAGAATTCTAGCGATGTCATCAATGATCTTCAATCCCAGGCCTTCGCTTATACGGCTTTGGTCAAAGCCAGTACCATTGTCTGTCATGAAAACCTTTTGATCTTTAATGGTGATCTCTAGCTTTGTAGCTTTTGAATGTTTCAATGTGTTCTGGAACACATTATCAAACATTCGTTGCAGCCATAGTGCATTACTCGTCCATGTTGCATCGCTATCCACTAGATGGTAGATTAATTCGATGTTTTGCATTCGATATAAATAGCTCCACTTTTTGATCATCGTTTCAAACAATAGCGTGAGTTGCACTTCTTCCTGGACGATATAAGAATTCTCCATTGTATCTAATGACTGCCAATTCAATTCATTTGTTAAGCTAGCGATATATTGAATTTGCTCATTCAAAGATTCCACTAATTTCGGTTGTTCCTTATAGGTATCCTCTAAATAAAATAATTGTAAACGCATCGCTGTTAATGGTGTATTAATGTCGTGTCTTAGCTTTTGTAGTAGCTCTTTTTGCAGCTCCTGCTGTTGTTGAAGCTCTAATTCCCGGTAAGTAGTTCGCTCAATTAGTATATTAACGGACTGAATTAGCTGTCCGATTTCATCCCCACTGCCAACAGCTAATGTACTCGGTGTTCGTTCATTGCTCGCTAAGTCACGAATCGTTTTGTTGAGCATATTAATTTTCGTTAGTAATGAATTGATCGATTTCGAAAATAAAAATGCTAGTAAACATAATGATAGGAAGAACACAATCAGCATCGTTGGATAGGCGAAAGATTCGTGGAACGGCGTGCCTTTATTTCTAGTTTTAAACGCGAAGTTATACATAATAGACATCGACACACTAATCCCTAACAAGACAATTGGAACACTAACGATGGCGGTGAATAATAAAAATCGATATTTTGTTTTTAATGTCATTTCTTTATGTAGGTATTTAATCGATACCCTTCTCCGTAAATATTTTGTAGGATGGTACCCGACGTATCATTCATTTTCGTTCTAATCTTTTTAATATGGACATTGATAATATTTTGATTGCGATCTTCAAGCGGCCATAAATAGTCAAAAAAATGATCCTTCGTTAACACCCTATCCTTGTTTTCATATAAATAAAAGAAGATTTTACGTTCAATCGCAGTTAATGCTATTTCATCATGTATATTATTTTTAAATAACTTACGATGCTCGCTATCAATTAATAGATGTTGGATCTGTGTAAATGTACCATACTGCTGCTCTAGCATTTTCTGCATTCTTAAAAGAAGCTCTCTCGGATCAAATGGCTTTGTCATATAATCTTCCCCAACGGTTAAGCCTTGCAGCTTGCTCTCAATATCATTGCGAGCAGATAAAAAAATAATGGGGATATTCAAGCCTAGGCTTTTAATGTTCTTTGTCAGCTGATAGCCATCTTCCCCTGGGAGCATAATGTCCATTATGACTAAATCGATTTGATGAACCATGTTCATCATTTCTCGACCATCTGTTTTCCATACAACGTCATAGCCTTCACGTTGTAGTATTTTTTGCATCAAATCGCCAATCATTGGGTCGTCTTCTACTATTAAAATCGTAAATCCTTTCATTCCCTCGACCTTTCTTTATTGTCAACTTTAGTCTTCATAAATTGTAAAGCAAGCTTATAAATCTCATCCGGTTTATATAAATAGATACTATGAGTGCCACTTAGTACTTTCACATCCGCTTTGTTAATTTGCTCGGCAAATTCCGCATATTTCTGGCTATGGTACTTCGTATATTGCGAACCTTTATTTTGTTCAGCAATCGCATCTATTAATAATATCGGTGTGTCTTTTGGTTTCGGAAGCTCTTCTGATTTCAAACTATTTTCGTACACTTGTAGTAACTCATTTTTCATATCATCATTAAAAGTTTTTTTATAGGATAGAGCTTTATAAATTTCTTTTTCTTTCTCAGTTAAAAACGATTGCTTCATTACTTCTGGATTATACACTTTCGAAGGGGTTAATCGATGTATGCCCAATTTCGTTAGCAAATTCATTCCTTTAACAGTCCAGTAGTCGACTGCCCCCATTTCATGCTCCACATATTGATTTGGCAAACCAATATCAAGCGCAATGATTCCTTTAATTTCTTCAGGATATTTTTGTGCCCAATAAATAGCTTCAATCCCCGAAATAGAATGCGGTACTAATATATAAGGAGGCTTATTTCCACTTTTCAAGAGCGCTTCTCTCGTTTGCGCTAAAATTGTATCAATATCTCGTTCGTCCTTCGAGACATCGCTATACCCATACCCCGCTCTTTCTATAACAGCAATCTTATGTTGTTGTGAAAATTTACTGTACAGCCCTTTCATTTCATAAATTGGGGCCGCAACCCCTGAACCTGCCATAAATACGTAAGTGTCTTGTCCATCACCCTCCGTGTAAACATTGATTTTTTGATGATCGACTTCAATAAGTGTTCCTTTATTGCCTAGAAGTTTGGATTCTTTACTTAACTGATATCGATGATAGCTGAATATCCCCACTAGTCCAATAAGGATGACTGCTATAAAGTAGATAACTATTTTCTTTAAAAGTTTTTTCATAAAAATTCTCCTTTCAGTTGATAATGAAAGGATAAACAATAAAAATAAATTTCTAATTAATTTTTTTCTTTTTCCATAACGTTGGGTTGATTTTCGTTCCGACTGGGCGCTTAGTTGTTGCTGTCGCATAGATTAAACATTTGCTGCCGCTACGTTAGCACTACGCTTTCGCACAGAGCAAAGCTTTCTGGGGGCGTCCGATGAGCCGCTTCACTCGCGGGGCTCGCCCCAGGGTCTCGGGCCAACACGAGGTTGGTCACGAAGGCGTTATCACAGGATGTGATGTTCTTAGCCTTCGTTCCTCTATTGCTAATCCCCAAGGAGTCGCCCAGTCTCCACTCCAATTAACAATTATATAAACTTTAACAAAAGTCATCCCCATTAAGCTAAAAAAAGCTGTCTATAAGTGTTCTACTCCACTTAGACAGCGCTTAATTATTGATTGGGATAAGTCTCTTGTAAAAAGGATACAGATCGTTGGATGAGCGACTTTAATATTTCCACATCAATATCCGCTAGTTTATTTATATAAACACAAGCTTTTCCTGTTGTATGTTTACCAAAAACCTTTAATAAATTGTCTCGCTCACTGTCACCTGGTGCAAAATATAAACTGATTTTAGCTTTTCGAGGTGAGAATCCAACTAAAGGTGCATCGCCTTCATGTCCAGATTTATATTTATAATGATATTTGCCAAATCCTATAATACTTGGCCCCCACATTTTCGCATCATACCCTGTAACTTCAGCAAATATATCCAATAGTCGGTAAGCATCTTCACGCTTTTTTGGATGATCCACGTTTTCAATAAATTCAATGACACTCTCATCCGTTTCTTTTGTTTTTAATTCGTACATTTTTAAGCCTCACCTTCTAAAGTTGAATTTTGATGCATCATAACATTTCCAAATGCTTTCCACAATAGTAAAACAAAGCTGTCTCATAAGTTTTTTCATACTTACGAGACAGCCCTCTTTCATTTATTCCACTTGCTCCAGTAAAAGTTTTTGCTGGAGATCACTATAAATGCCTTGTTTTTGCATAAGCTGCTGGTGATTGCCCTGCTCTACAATTTCACCTTGTTGAATAACAAGGATCTGATCGGCATTTTCAATTGTTTTTAAACGGTGCGCAATGACAAAGCTTGTGCGCCCCTGCATTAAATGCTGGAGACCTTTTTGAATATCCACCTCTGTTTGCGTATCCACACTGGATGTAGCTTCATCCAAAATTAAAATATCTGAATTTTCAAGAATTTCCCGGGCAATAGCTAGTAATTGACGTTGACCTTGACTTAAGTTTGCCCCGCCTGCCTGTACAGGTGTATCATATTGTGCTGGTAAATGTTTAATAAAATTATGGGCATTCGCGATTTTTGCCGCTTCTTCAACCTCTGCATCTGTAGCATCAAGTTTACCGAAACGAATATTTTCACGAATCGTTCCTGAAAATAAATACGTATCCTGTAAGACGACACCCACTCTTTGACGGATTGTTGCCATTTTATAATCTTCAATATTCTGACCATCAATCAAAATTTCACCTGCATCCACATCATAAAAACGAGTTAACAAATTGATAATCGTTGTTTTTCCTGATCCTGTTGGACCGACAAGAGCAATCGTTTCACCCTTCTTCGCTTGGAAGCTAATATTTTTCAGTACTGGCTTCTCTGGCAAATAGCTGAAGGAAACATTGCGAAATGCCACATCTCCTTTTAGGCTTTGGCATTCAATAGCATCCTTTTTATCTACTACTTCCGAAGATTCATCTAAAATTTCGAAAACTCGTTCTGCCCCTGCAATCGCCGACTGGAAAGTATTCAAAAGATTAGATAACTGATTCAACGGACGGAAAAATTGACGTGTATACGTGACAAATGCGGCAATAACTCCAACTGAAACGATCCCTTTTACCGATAAAAATGCCCCTGTACCAATAACAACAGTTAAACCTAAGTTATTCATAAAATTATTAATGGGCCCTAGTAGGCCTGAAGTAATTTCTGCTCGCTGTGCCGAGTTACGGAGATTTTCGTTCTGCTTATGGAACGTCTCAATCGTTTGCTGTTCTGTCCCAAAAAGCGTTACAACCTCTGCACCCGTAATCATTTCCTCAATATAACCGTTCAGCTTTCCTAAATCACGCTGACGAGCCGCATAGTTTTTACTACTACGTTTAACAATTTGCTTCGTCGTAAAAACAATTAAAGGAATAATAGTCAGCGTCACGATTGCTAGCTGCCAACTTAGAGAGAACATCGCAATACTAACACCGATTACCGTTAAGACCGACGATACGATTTGGGTCACGCTTTGTGCAAGTGCCGTATTTAAATTATCGATATCATTTGTTACACGGCTCATTAAATCACCAAGTGCTCGCTGATCGAAAAATCTCAGTGTTAACGTTTGTAGCTTTTTAAACAGTTCAAGACGTAATGTGCGAATTGTTTTCATCGCCACATGAATCATGACATATGTTTGTAGCCACGTAAAAATAGACGCAGCTGTATAAATAACTGCTAGCACAATACCAAGACGAATCGTACCGGCTATGTCCTTTTTCATAATGTATTCATCGACGATATGTCCGATTAAGTACGGTCCTGCTAAACTTAAAAATGTAGAAGCTATTACAAAGAATATTGAGAAATAAAGCCCTATTTTTTGCTGCTTCACATAATGCCACACACGATTGATCGTAGCCATTTGATTTTTAGCCTTTTCAGCTGGTCCAGCCATACGTGGTCCGCGTCCAAAATTGATTTGCTTTTGTTGACTTTGACTCATTGTTGAACACCAGCCTTTTGCTGTGAAGCGTAAATTGCTTGGTAGAATTTATTATTCTGTAATAATTGTTGATGTGTGCCTTGACCAACAATTTCGCCGTCATCTACTACTAAAATCAGGTCTGCCTGCTGAATAGAAGCAATTTTAGACGCTACGATAAACGTCGTTGTATCATTATATTGATTACTAATAGCTTGCTGGACATGTTTTTCAGAGGCACTATCAAGAGCAGATGTTGTATCATCCAACACTAAAATAGCAGGCTGTCTTACGAGTGCACGTGTTAACGCTAATCGCTGTTTTTGACCGCCAGAAAGATTGGTCGCCCCCTGTGAAAGTTCATGCGCTAAACCTTTATCCAGTCGACTCACAAATTCAGTAGCACATGCTGCATCTAGAGCTTGCTGTAATTCCACTGACGTTGCATCTTCCTTACCAAGACGGATATTATGGTCAATTGCACCTGAAAACAATAATGCTTTTTGAGAAGTAAAACCAATATGTCTGCGCAAAGTGGATAATGCATATTCCTTTAGAGGCTTTCCGTCCAAGAGGATTTCTCCACTCGTCGGATCAAATAAACGTGGTAATAGCTTCACTAGCGTTGATTTTCCACTACCTGTTTTTCCGATCAAACCTACTGTTTGCCCCGGCTTTACGGAAAATGTAATGTTTTTCAGGACATCTTCAGCCGATTCATAATAACGATAGCTCACATTTTGAAAGTCAATCGCCCCTTGAATTGGCTCTGTAAGTGGATTTTCCGCTTCCTTCACTGCTACTTCTTTATTTAAGACGTTCACGATTCGCTCCCCTGAAGGAATCGCACGTGCAATTTGCATCAATACCATACTAGAAGTCATCAATCCATTTAAGATAATCGTTAAATAGTTAATAAAAGCTAGAATTACTCCCACCTTTAAAGTACCGGCTTCTACCTTAATGGCCCCAAGCCAAAGTGCTGCTACAATCCCTAGATTGACAACGAACATCGTAAACGGCACGAGCACCCCAACAATTTGCTCGGCTGTAATAAAGCGCTTTGTTAGCGTATCATTTAAAGCACCAAATTGGTCAATCTGTTGCGTTTCACGACGGAACGCCTTCACAACACGAATCCCCGCTAAATTTTCCTGAAGCTTTGTATTAACACGATCAATCGCCTCCTGCACTCGACGATACAGGACACCCGAATACTTGGTGAAAAAGTACATCGCAATAATTAATAGCGGCACGATAATAAGGAGTATCGAAAATAACTCACGTGCCGTCACAAAAACAATAATAACGGCTCCAATAAATAATAAAGGACCGCGCACAAAAATACGCAACGTCATCATAAACGCGCGCTGAACACTTTCTACATCACTCGTTAAAATCGTAATAAGCTTCCCTGTTGTAAAAGTGTCACGTTCCTTTGCCGAATACGTCATCATTTTTTCATAAAGTGACTGACGAACATCCGATGCAAAATGGATTGCTGCCTTCGAACTATAATAGGAACAGCCTATCCCACCAACAAGTCCGAATACCGCACTGATCAGCATCCAGACGAACATTTTCAGCACATATGGATTATCCCCATTCGAAATACCCGTATCAATCATATGCTGCATAATCGTCGGCTGAAGTAAATCCATCGTTACCTCTAGTACCATTAATAATGGTGCAATTAAGGTAAAAAATTTATAGGGCCCTAAAAACCCTCCTAACTGTTTTATTGCCTGCATTCCTTCGACTCCGTTCCATTTAAATCACATTCTCTATAATTATAACTGAAAATCATTCTCAAGTGGTAATTAATTTTTCGGGTCTCGTAATATTTGGGACACGATTAATTTTTTATGTAGGTTTTGGTAACTGTAGTGCCGTTCTCATTGCAACCCGAGAGCGAATTCCCTCTCTACCTGAGTATATTCCACCTTGACTCGGATACCCTCAAAAAAATACACCGCAATGTTATTTCAACATTGCGGTGTATTTAGTATTACAAATCATCAAAGCCGTTATCTTCTACATTGACCTTCACATATTGGCGAGAACGTTGCTCGAAGAAATCTGTTTTTCCTAAGTCAACATCCTCATACGCTTTTACCCACTTTAATGGATTTTTGCGATAGCCTTCAAATGGACGCTCAACGCCAAGCTGATTACAGCGTACGTTCGCATAGAAGTGTACATAATCATGCACATCTTCTACATCGAGACCATCAATTTTATTGCCAATTACTTCATTAGCCCAATCGACTTCTAGCTGAACTGCTTCACGGAAGATTTCCTGTACACGAGCCGCTCGTTCTGGTGTATCGTATTCAGGATATTCCTCTAGTAGCTCCTGATAGATTTTCACAAATAAATCGACATGTAGCTGCTCATCGCGATTAATATAGTTAATCATCGTTGACGAGGCCACCATTTTTTGATTGCGTGCTAAATGATAGAAGAACGCGAAGCCAGAATAGAAGAATAAACCTTCTAAAATCACATCATAGACAATTGCTTCTAGCATATTTTCAACAGTTGGTTCCTCTGAAAATGCTTGGTAGCCCTTAATAACGAACTCATTACGTCGCTCTAACACTGGCTCTGTTCGCCAAAAGTCAAACGTACGATCCTGCTCGTCTTTGTTCACAATACTTGATAGCACGTAAGAATAAGAGTGATTATGAATTACCTCTTGTTGCGCTAAAATAATCATTAATGCATTTAAGCTTGAATCTGTTAAATAATCCGCTACTTTCCCCGCAAAATCAGTTTGCACACTGTCTAATAGTGCTAGTAAGCCAATGATTTTTAAAAAGGATTCCTGTTCATCTGCTGATAGCTGTGGAAACTGCTTAACATCATTGCTCATATTAATTTCAAACGGAGTCCAGAAGTTACCTAGCATTTTTTTATATTTAGGATAAGCCCAGCTAAAACGCACATCGTCCCAGTTTAAAATGTTAGAAGAACGTCCGTTCACAATACCTGTTGAACGGTTTGGTGCTTCTTTATCCATAATTTGTCGTTTTGTAATAGTTGTCATTGTTACTTCCCCCTAGCTCGCGCAAGACTCACATTCTAGCAATTCTACAGATGTTGAGCGTACATAATATGTCGTTTTCACACCGCTCGCCCATGCATTCATATGCAATGCTAGTAATTCTTTTGCCTTAATCGTATTTTGAACGTATAAATTAAGTGAAATGCCTTGGTCGATATGACGTGCTCGTGCAGCATTTTGCTTGATTGTCCAATTTTGATCGATGAAATAAGCAGATTTATAATACCAAGTCGTCACAGGTGATAGATCTGGTACTGTTACTGGAATTTTGTAATCCTTCTTCTCTTCTGAATAACTCTTTTGGAAAATAGGATCGATCGTAGCCGTACTACCCGCTAAAATAGATGTTGATGAGTTCGGTGCAACCGCCATGACGTAGCCGTTACGCATTCCTTTTTCAGCAACCGTCGCGCGTAACTCATTCCATTTATGACTGTCGTAGCCACGTTTGTCAAAATACGCACCAGTATTCCAATCCGAGCCTTCAAATAATGGGTAGGCCCCTTTTTCACATGCTAAATTGTTAGAAGCGCGAATTGTTAAATACGCAATTTCCTCATATAGCTTGTCCGCAAATTCTACAGCTTCCTCAGACTCCCATTGAATTTCTTTCAAAGCTAATAAATGATGCCAGCCAAATGTTCCAAGTCCAATGCCACGGTAGCGTAAGTTCGTACGCTCTGCTTGTTTAACTGGAATTGTATTTAAAGCAATAACATTATCTAACATACGTACTTGAACCGGGATTAATCGTTCTAAAACACCAGCCGGTACAGCTCTGCCTAGATTGATAGATGATAAGTTACATACAACGAAATCGCCAGGTTTGCGACGTGTTACGATGACATCATCTTCTAGAGTAATAGACTCGAACTCAGTCGCTGACATATTTTGGAAAATCTCTGTGCACAGGTTCGAACTATAAATCATTCCCTCATGCTTATTCGGATTCATACGATTTACTTCATCTCGATAGAACATAAACGGTACGCCAGTTTCAAGCTGCGAGCGCATAATACGCTTCATAATATCAATCGCTGGCACGACTTCACGACTTAATAATGGATTCGCAATACATTCTGCATATTTAGTACGGAAAGTGCCATCACCCTTTTTCTCATCGTAGAAATCCTCTAGTGAAAAGCCCATAACTTCTCGTACTTCATGTGGGTCAAATAAATGCCATTCTCCACGTTCTTCAACCGTTTCCATAAATAAATCCGGTAAGCATAGCCCTGTGAAAATATCATGGGCACGTAAACGCTCATCACCATTGTTTAAGCGTAAATCTAAAAACGTAAAGACGTCTTTATGCCAAACATCTAAATAAACAGCAATAGCTCCTTGTCGTTGACCTAGCTGATCGACTGAAACCGCCGTATTATTAAGCTGTTTAATCCATGGTAAAACACCACTAGATGCACCTTTAAAGCCTTTAATGGATGAGCCTCGGCTACGAATTTTGCCCATGTAAACACCAATACCACCACCGTATTTCGATAATGTAGCGACATCTGTATTTGTGTCATAAATACTTTGTAAACTATCATCTACTGTATCGATAAAGCAGCTAGATAGCTGGCCATGTGTTTTACCTGCATTCGATAATGTAGGTGTTGCCACAGTCATATATAAATTACTCATTGCCCAGTAAGATTCACGTACTTTTTCTAAACGATTTTCTGTTTCATCTTGCATAAGGGTCATCGCAATGACCATCCATCGTTCCTGTGGTAGCTCTACTGGTGTTTTTGTGTAATCACGGACTACATAGCGGTCCATTAATGTTTTTAAGCCAATATACGTAAACAATTCATCTCGACTTGATTCTAAATAGGAAGCGAGTTCTTGAAGATCCTGCTCACTATATTTTGTTGTTAAACTTTCATGATACAAACCAGCTTCTGTATAGCGTGCTAATTGTTCTGGGAAACCTTTATAAACATCTTGCACTGAAACGCCACGGCGCATTGCAAATTGATCATACAGTTTTTCTAAATAAATTTGAGCTGCGACAAATGTCCAGTATGGCTCCTCTTCATCAATCAGGCTAAGCGTTTGTAAAATCATCGCATCCGCCCATGCTTCAAATGTTGCATTGTCGTTTTTTCGTAGCCATCGATCCGATAATCTTACAAAACTTTCGATTTCTTCCTCCGTATAACTTTTCTTGAGCTTAGCAATTTGCTGTTCGATTTGAATTGTCATGTATACATTCTCTCCCTTTCTTTCTCCACCAACACAAAAAGCGATCACGCAACATTTATCGGTTACGTGATCGCAGTAAAATCGGAAATGGAAATGAAGGACATGCACACTAAGAAGTGGACAAATCTCTCGCCTCCACTTCTCAATCCCCGAAGAATGTGTTGCTGTCTTGAACAAATCGGCAGGTCTCCTGGCTCATGCTTCCTCCAAATGATGGCCTTCCCGTTCTTTACAGTGGCCTATTCATCATTTGTCAGCACTTACAGTTGCGGGGACAGCTTCGGCCTAAGATGACTCTTTTCCGAATTCCCTTTTAAACCATATTTGGTACCGCTCGTCCAAAATACTATATATTGTGTTTTAACTCCTAAACAAATCTAACATATAGTGTTTATAGTTGCAATAGGCGTTTTGCCCCTTGAATTTTTTTAAGTGTTACTTTTTCTCGAAGCAAGCCCGATTACAATGCAGTTTTACGTAGTTTTTCAAAATTTCTAGGAAAATATTTTTGTACTTGCTGCTCTTTTTCTGGATCAATTCCTAGCAAAACTACTGCACATGGACCAGCCGATTTCTCAACATCTAATGAATTTTTGACCTGTTGCTCGCCAAAAAGTCGGGTAAATTCTGCTTGTAGACCTTTTGATCCAACTGGCCATACTTGCTGCACGATTCCCTCTTTCCACGCTTGAAAAATAGGGTCCAGCTGTGCGACATCTTCAGGCTGTGCAAGGATTTCATTGCCTACAAGCGGCAGACCATATGTGTACCAACTTAGCTGCTCATGCTTTGTAGCTGTCCGTTTCTGCTGCTCCCCAAGCATCGTTATTGACAAACCTGATTGTAAAGTTGGCATATTGGTCTCTGAACTACCGTCTATTTGCGGACAAAAAAGACCAGCCTCATCAAAAACCTGCTGAATGCCTGCAACATAACGAGACCATGCAGCATCCCCTGAAAAATTAGCAAGTAAAATATGCCTTGGTAAAGCATTTGCAGCAAGCTGCTCTAAAAATGTAACACGTGCAGTAAAATATGCCGTAAGCTGATCTGGAGCAGAGACAACATCTTGTAGCTTTTCGCCAATTGCAGCGGAATTATCGGTTGTCGCAATGAGCTCGCCTATTTTTATTGCATTTCTCAATGTACTCGACCTTCCTTACGCACAAATACCTTCGACAGAACTGGCATCGCCACCGCAACGATCACTAGATTAACAAGTGTTGCCAATGGAAGACTAGTCAATGACGTCCAATAAAATGCCGGACTAATAATAAAGTAAAATGGTATAGGTGCCACGACACCATTTAAAATAAGTGCCACAGGCCATTTCCAGAAATGCATTCCTTTTTTATGCATAACCCCAAAGATCCATACAACGATAAACATTTCCACAGCGATAATTATATGTAGTGGTCCAAAAGGGAAGCCAGTAGTTAAGGCTGAAATAAAATGCCCAATGACTCCTGCAGCACCAGCTAATACTGGCGATAAAAATACAACGCTCAAAAATGCCGGTGCAGAGTCAAGCGCAGCAGTTGTAATAAATGTTGGAATTTTAATGACTGCACCTACTGCACAAATTGCCGCTACCATGGCAGTGAGCGTTAATTTCATTAATTTTTGTCGATCCATCCCATTTCCTCTTTCCGTGAAATTTTTTCATTATAGCGTGTGGGGTTGATTTCCGTTGCGGCTGTGCGCTTTGTAGCTGCCGCTTCGCTTTCGCACAGAGCAGAGCTTCCTGGGGGCGTCCGATGAGCCGCTTCGCTGCAGGGTCTCGGGCGAACAGAACGTTCGAAGGCGTTATCACAGGACGTGATGCTATTAGCCTTCGTTCCTTTATATCGCTATTCCCCAAGGAGTCGTCCAGCCGTAACGAAGATCAACTTATATACAAAGTATGCGTCTTTGCAAATGTCATCCCCACTTTTATGAAGAGCCATCTAAATTCTGCAAGACACTAAATCATTTAATTTGTTCCCCAATACCGTACCAAATGCGTACGACTTGTTCGGCTTCAGCAAATAATGCCTGGTACAAACGCCCACATGTATCACGCAACAATCGTGCCTGTTTTTCCATCGGCACAACGCCACGTCCCATATCGGTCACTATTATATACAAGGAACAATTTTCTTCAAGCGACTTTAGTCTTGTTAAAATAGTTCTGACAAGAGGTTCATCATCCTCAAGATTTTGTATTACGAGCCACTTTTCTATGTTTTTTATAACTAGTACATCACAAGTAGGAGCGCCATCAGGTAGAGTACCATCCACTAGCTCAACGTTTTGACCTGCAAGTAATTTCATGACATAGTCGGTTTTTCCACTATAGGCTCCTCCGATAAAGACATGCATCTTGCTCCCTCCTCCCAAGCCTTTCTTAAAAACGTTAAAGAAAACATTTTATCATGCGGTGTTTGATAAGACCAAAAAGGTTGCTCAGTTGGAGCAAAGGCTACGAGAAGCGCTCGAATAACCCCACCATGGACAACGAGATGATACACATCTCCCCCTTTTGGTAATGCAGTGAACCCTTCCAAAACACGCGCACAAAACATATCAAAGCCTTCTCCCCTTGGAGGTGGAGACTGTACAGGATCATCTAACCATGCACAATATCGATGATCGGATTGTAAGTCCTCATATGTGAGCCCTTCAAATTCACCGAAATTCGACTCTCGAAATCTCTGATCAGACACGTAAGTTGCATTCGGAAAATAACGGTCAGCTGTTTCCCTACAGCGTAGTAAATCACTACCATACACCTTCGTGACCTCTTGATCTACAATAGGGAGTAAAGATGCATCAGCTAATGAAGAATCTGTCCAGCCGATATAACGCTTCTCTAAATTTTCCTTTGTTGGTGCATGTCTCATTAAGTGCACAGTAACAACGTCACCCACAGTACAACCTCCATTCCTTCAATTGATGCACCGAGTAAATCCCCAGAAACACCGCCAAAGTTACGCACTGTAAATTGCCGAAAAACTAAAAAGGCAATCGCTAATACAGCCATTAACACGAACGGAACAATTGTGAATCCCGTTATAAACAACAAGCTACTGTATGCTACAACTAATGTTAAAAGCATAAAGCAGATTAGTAAACCCGGCTTAATATGTGTTTTAAAAAAGTAGGCAAGCCCCTTTTCCTTTGAGCAATTAAGCGACATAAAATAAAAGCTCATACCAACTCGTGTACATAACGGAATAAATACAAGCATCCACAGAGCAAACTTTTGCTGTACGAATAATTCGTGAAGTATGACAAATTTACCAAGCACTAAAAATAGCACTGATAGCACACCAAATGCGCCAACACGTGGATCATCTAAAATTTCAAGTCGCTTCTCTCGATCTCGATAGGAAAAATAAGCATCCCCCATATCAATAAAACCATCTAAATGTAATCCACCAGTAAATAAGGCAAATAATCCGATAATCACAAAGGCAAGTAAGACCTCGCTACTTGCCGTCCATTCCGTTAAACCATAGATCACCGCAGCCACTGCGGTACCCATGAGTGCCCCTATCCATGGCAAAAAGGCGAACATCCCTGTAATCGTTGCCTTCGTTAAAGGAATTTCTTTATGTACTGGCAAAACCGTAAAAAATTGAAACGCAAGTTGTATGCTATGCCAGATATTTTTCATCGTCTTGCCTACCTTCTTTTTATTTTCAAATCGTCATTCATTATTTCCATTTCTTTACGACACCATAATTGATTTCATACGCCTCATTTGCTTTAGACACGAACCATTGATGTAATTCCCCAAGCATTTGCCGGTATAACTCTACTTCCTCGTTCGTATACGGTGGCTCATCAAATAATTCGTTTGAGACGATAAAAAACGTCACCCTTTTCTCAAGTAACGTCTCTACCGCCTCTTTTAAAACCTCAAGTTTCTTTTCTAAACATCCAGGTTGTTCCACACAGGGAGTTCCCGCGTCAAAACCTTCATAAAACGCATTTGTTAACCACGTCGTAATACAGTCCCATAACACGACATCTCCATCAGTCAGTTTATGCAAAGTATCTGCGATTTCATAAGGTGCTTCTATCGTCAGCCACTCGATATTTTGTGCTTGTCTGTCTGCCTGATGGCGAATGATCCGCTTCTCCATTTCACGATCCAACGCTACGCCGGAAGCAATATAAATAAGTCGCTGTGCTTGCATAAACTCTGTTTGATAGTGAGTAACAGCCGCTTTTTCAGCAAAGTGGGATTTACCACTGCGTACTCCCCCAGTAATGAAAATCAGTGGCAATGGTTTCCCCTCCTATTGTAAATGTTGAATGTTACCGATCTCTTGAACGAGCCATTGTTGATCGACTTTTTCAATAATCGTTACACTTGTACCATTAATAAATGGCTCTGCCCACAGCTGATCGACACTTCGCCCCAAAATAGCGTTAATGATACATTTAATCGTTACAGCATGGGATACAATTAAAACATGATTCTCGGGATATTTTTCTGCTATTTTCTTTAACGTAAATATCGCTCGTTCTGTTACCGTACCGAAGCTTTCCGTATGCGTTGCGACGAATTGTCCAGGATAATCAGTATATAATTCATAATCCGGAAAAGAAATCACGATGTCCTCGACTGTTTTTCCTTGCCAATCTCCTAAAAAAATCTCCCTTAAATTATCCTCATCATAGATTGGAAGCTGTCGATCAGCTAGAAGGATTTGCATCGTTTCCTTCGCACGACCACTTGAACTGCTATATGCCGCTGTAAAATTAATATTTTTCAAATGATCTCGAAGTTTTTCTGCATGTAAAATACCATTTTTGGATAACGGCGAATCTAGCCATCCTTGTAATCGTTGCTCTTTATTCCACATCGTTTCGCCATGTCTTACTAAATAAAAAGTCGTCAGCTTTCTCACCCCTTATTTGCAATCAATTATGCCCCGGCATAATTGCGTCCGGAATCAGTTTTGTGCTAGCACAAAGGATTCCTTTCCGATTCTGTGACATCCGCCGGAGGCTTTGGACCAACGTGATGTTGGTCACTCAGTCGTTACCACCACAGGACGTGGCGCTTTGACTGAGTTCCTCTATTTCAGCAAATGTTTTTTGTACCGAAAGCGTAGCGACAGGTACAAGTGTTTAGATACCCGTTGAAAAGTAGCTTAAATCTGTATTCATATTACCATCTATAGAGGTGGAAGACTTCTGCTGAAGGAAGTTAAACCACGCCTGCAAACAATTCTGTAAATACGTCATGGCTACAATATCTTTAATCCCAATCCGGAACCATTCGCCATTTAAGCCCATAAAGTTTTTTGTATGACGCAGTACGACACCCTTTGATAAACAATATGTAAAAAATGTATCTGCTTGCTGATTTTTCGGTAATGCAAAACATACATAATTCGTTACACTATTTGTCACCTGGCAACCATGTTCCTGTAAATACCTTTGTAGCGATTGTCGTTGATTTTTAGCATAGGCAATGGCTTGCTCACAATATGCGCGTTCATCTAAACAACCTGTCCCGATAACGAGGGCAAAGGCATTCAAGTTCCAATGAGGTAGAATATCCTTTAGCTCAGTAACAACTACTGGGCTCGCCACTAAATAGCCTAGGCGCAATCCTGGAATCGCATACATTTTTGTCATCGAACGAACGACAATCAAATGAGGATTTTCTGCCACATACTGAATTAATGAATAAGCCTCATCTACCCAGTCAATAAATGCCTCATCAATGACAAGCTCGCAATTGACCTTTGCACCGTGAGAAATTAATTCGAGAAGCTCCTCTTTCTTTGGAAGCACCCCTGTTGGATTGTTCGGTGTACAAATATATAAAGCATCCGCGCTCACCATTTCACGCTTCAGATGCTCCATTGGCAATGTATAGTGAACAATATCCTCTACAATAATCGGCACAATTTCAGCGCCTGCAGCTGTTAATGTTCGTTCATATTCTGAAAAAGTTGGATGCACGATAATAACACGCTTATTGGCGTAGCGTCTAACTAAAACACTAAATAGCTCAGATGCACCATTACCTAGTAATATAGAATCTTTCTGAACAGCATGAAAAGCTGCCACCTTTGATAAAAACGGCTCACCGTCCGGATCTGGATAACGTTGAATGAGCGGATAAAATGTCCGCCAACGTGCCTCAACAAACGGTGGTGGCCCTGCCGAATTCACATTTTCGCTAAAATCATACACCTCTTCGGGCATATTAAGTCCTAGCTGATGATAAACATTTTGCGGATTTGCTCCGTGATTAGGTAATTGCAAAAATTAACACCTCCACTGATATCATTACTAGCGTAAAGAGCAAGGTAGCGATGCGCATATGTATCACTGACGTTGCAATATGCTCTTTTGTTAATGGTACTAATTTCTCGCCCATTATCGCTCGATTAGAAACGACACCCTTATATGTATTTTTTCCACCAAGTTGTACACCCAATTGTACAGCTGTAGCTGCTTCTAAATAGCCACTGTTAGGACTTGGATGCTTTTTGGCATCTTGTGCCCACCGTTTTAAGCGCTTCCCGAGAGATACATTCGTTTCATTTTTCGTCCCTAGCACCATAAGTAAACCTGTTAATCGACTTGGAATAAAATTAAGTACATCATCTAGCTTTGCAGCAAACATACCAAAATCTTTATATTGTTCGTTTTTATAGCCAATCATAGAGTCTAACGTATTAACAGCTTTATAGCCCCATAACCCTATAGCGCCAAATAAAAAGGCATAAAATAATGGAGCTGTTACGCCATCACTCGTATTTTCTGAGACCGTTTCCACAACACCACGAACAATTTCATCCTCGCCAAGTTTCTCCGTATCACGGCCTACTATCCAGGAAAGCCTCACACGAGCTTCAGCAAAATCGCCTTTGACGAGAGGTTCATAGACAGCCATCGCCGCTTCCTTCAAGCTACGCTGTGCTAGTCCAATTCCAATAAGCAAGCCCTCAACTACTATGCCAAATAGTAGGCTAACCTTATAGCTTAGTAGCATAATGGCCGTCACAACAAACATCGTTGTACCAACTACAGCGAGCGCCATCACCATGCCACGGAATTTTCTCATTCTTCCTTTATTCCATAACTCAGTTTGCGATTGAATGAGCTTTCCAATCCAGCGTACTGGATGAGGCATTTTAGGAGGATCACCCACTATTATGTCAAAAACAAGCCCAATGATACAGGCAATCACCAGTGCCATCATAACGGATTCTCCTCCTTATCTTTTTTATATTTCTGAATGGCCTCGCGCATCGTTTCATAAACACCGTGGCCAATGACTTTTCCAAGCATCGTAATCGGCCCAGCATATTGATGGTAGTCACCTTCCTCTGTAGAAGCAATCAACAAGCTATCCGTTGAAGTACCTGTAGCTTGTGTACCCGTTGTTGGATCTGTGATGCCTTCATCAATAAGTGCCTTAACCTTTGCCTCTGTCGTAGAAATCATCGCTTGAAATAATGCTTCATCCGACAATCTCCCATTTATTAGTACCCACGTATTAATAGTCCCCGCATGATACTGCTCCTGACGATGAAAAGCACGCGTAATATCAACGGCATTGCCAAGACCAGCAGTAATCATGATGACTAGATGAATTCCTTCATATGTAAACTCACGGACAGTTGCATACCGAGCATAGACTGCCGTCATCATCGCCACCGTATTGTCAATGGGAAAGCCCTCAGACTGTAAAAACCGTTGCAATTCTAGCTGTGGTTTTCGCTCATCATACGTATAGGGCACTGAACGATTCATCAAATGCGTATAAAAGCCAAAGCCCGGATTATGTACGGCAGAGGAAACGACCTTCATCGGTGAGTCTGTTTGGACGGCAACATAATGGTCAGAAATATGAATATCGCCCCTGCGAAGAACTGACATGATCTCGCCTCCTATTCAATGCGTTGGACATTGTTTACGAAAATAAAAAAACAAATTCTTACAAAGAAGAATTTGTACTGTTGATCTTAAATTAATCATCTTTCCCCAATTTAAAACTTTTGAATTTTCGCACAGCATCGCAACTTCATAATACTCGAATTATTTATTTTTTTGAAATTGTATCATAAATTCACAGGTTGCCACAATTCAATTTCGCAATATTTCGTCATTGTCTTTGTTTTAAAGTTTTAAAACGAACGACGGATCCCGCAATAATAAATATCCAACCAATACCGATATAGACAATTTTCATTGTTTTAGTCGAGGACGGTAAAATATCCATGATCGTCAAACAAACAAATAGTATGCCAATCATTGATAGAAGCATACCAATCGATAATTTTTTCAAAAGAAAAACCTCCAATCTGTGTACGCCCTCGATTTTACCGTATTCTCGTCAAAAAGAAAACACTAATCCGTTTCAAGGATTAGCGTTTATAACCGCATTAACGAGCAGTATTTTTTCTGTACCACCTCTACCCATTCATTAAGCGAAGGCTAACTGCCCGTGAACACTAATTAATAAGTGGGGATGAAGAACTCCCCACTTTTAAAAGTTTCACTATATATCCTTACACTCTCACATGTGCAAAAAATTCCTCATAAAGTGCTTGTAAAATTTGGTTTTCAAACTCTTGTTGCACTCCGAATACTAGACTAACTTCAGATGAACCTTGATTAATCATTTCTATATTTGCACCTGTTTTAGAAATCGCAGTTGCAGCACGTGCCGCTAAACCTGTATTATTACGCATGCCTTCACCTACGATAACAATCATCGAGAAGCCATGACGCATTTGCACATCATCTGCATGTAACTCATTTTTCACACGAGAAAGAATTCGTTCTTCATTTTCTAGTGTAATTTGGTTTGAACGCATAATGACAGAAATATCGTCTAAACCAGACGGTGTATGTTCATAAGAAATATTTTCATCTTCCAAAATTTGAAGAAGCTTACGTCCAAAGCCTACTTCACGATTCATCAAATATTTTGACACATATAAAGTTGAAAAGCCACTGTCTGCCGAGATACCTGTAACTGGACGTCCTGTAACAGAGCGTCTTGGTACGATACGAGTACCTGGGGCTGATGGATTATTTGTATTTTTTATGTTAACGGGCACCCCAATCTTGTAAACAGGCATTAACGCTTCATCATGAAAAACCGAAAAGCCTGCATAGGATAATTCGCGCATTTCGCGATACGTAATTTCTTTAATTTCCACTGGATCATTCACAACTTTCGGATTCGCGGAGAACACACAGTCCACATCCGTAAAGTTTTCATAAAGCTCTGCTTCAACAGCAGCTGCTAAAATAGAGCCTGTAATATCAGAACCACCGCGATCAAATGTACGCAGTATGCCGGCTTTAGTGTAACCGAAGAAACCAGGGAATACAATAATTTCCTTGGTATTTTTTAGTGGCGCTAAATTGGCATAAGCCTCTGGTAATGCATACGTGCGTTCAGGTAAATCATTGACGACCAAACCTTCTTTTGGACTTACATAGCGTGCCGGCATACCGATGGAATTAAAATAAGCTGCGATTAGCTTCGCGTTATTGTCTTCCCCTGCCGCTTTGATGCTATCGATAAATAATTCCTCATTCGATTTATCACCCTGTACACGTTCACGTAAATCTTCAGCGATCACATCACAAATTGTATAATCTAACTCCAAACCATCCGCAATCGCCATAAAGCGATTTACAACGATTTGCAATTCTTTCTCAATTTCTTCATTTTTTAATGCTGCCATTGCTAAGTTAATTAATAAATCAGTTACCTTTATATCGTCACCAGAACGCTTCCCTGGTGCAGAAACGGCTACGATTTTACGTGCCGGATTAGATTTTACAATGTTTGCTACTTTTTGAATTTGTTCTGCACTTGCTACAGATGTTCCACCAAATTTACATACGATCATAACCATCAAATCCTAACTTTTTAAATTAAATGTATTCCTCCAAAAAACAATTGATTGTACACAGTGTACAAATTATCATTCCCCACGTCAATACAATTTAAAAAATTCACGCAATTAATCGACGGAAAATGGACAATTTTCACACTGTTTGATTTATTATACGGATTTCGTATGAAATAGTTAAGGTTTTTGCAAAACTTTTTCGTAAAATTCCAATATTCGTACAAATATTTGTCTGAACTAGCTGAATTCATCTAATTTATAGAATTTTTAATGGTGTATCTGACATGTCAAAACGAACCACGTCTTTTCGAATTTATATGGATATCAAGATGAACAATTTTAATTGTATAAAGTTGTATCACTTCAACAGCAGGATGTTGATTTATTACAACGACAGGTCGAAACTCTTCGCATATGACTTACCCATTTAGAGACATTATTTTCAATCGTCGTAATAAAATCAAGTGACGAAATGTACCTCAATCAAGAACTCTTTTATACTTACTTATATTTAACATTTGTAATAAAGTATTTTGCAGCAAACTTGATTGAATTGTAGTGACTTTCTTCTATATTAATTGAAGAAAACGCTTTCTCCATTATGATATGCTGAAAAAATTGTGATGTTTGTGCTATTAATGAATGATGTCAAGCTATTCTTTTTTTTGTTTTTTTATCTGTTTTAAACAGGGATTGCTTTGATTTGCGAATGTTTGTGCTTTTCTGTGGAGGGCTGTATTCGTAGGAATCGGAGCAGTTCTTTAGGTGACCTAATTTTATAATGAAAAGGCCCTAACATAACGATATGCTAGGGCCTTCTGTATGTTAAATCACGCCAATTACATTTAAAAATACGATAATAATTGCAATCGGTGCTATATAGCGAAGTAAGAATAACCATAATACAAATAATTTATAGCCTTTATTTTTACTTACACCCAGTTCATTCATTAATACATCTTTCTTCATTTTAAACGGTACGAAGATCGCAACTAATAATACACCGAGCGGCATTAGAATATTACTTACTGAATAATCTGCTAAATCAAAGATTGTTTTTCCAAATAGCGTCACATCACTTAGTACGCCATATGAT
Source organism: Lysinibacillus sp. EB271-A1-10B (assembly GCF_058791335.1). NCBI lineage: Bacteria > Bacillati > Bacillota > Bacilli > Caryophanales > Bacillaceae > Lysinibacillus > Lysinibacillus sp. EB271-A1-10B. The sequence continues at coordinate 34,320 of NZ_JBYTDL010000009.1, read as the reverse complement.
AAAGCCGATGGAATCCCTACAACAAAGATTAGTAATCCTACAATCAATGCCATTTTTTCGCGTTTCCCTTTACCTTTTGTCGTTAAAGAAGCCACGCTAATTTCCAACATGGAAATGGCTGATGTAATCGTTGCAAAGAAAAATAGTAACAAGAAAATAATGAAGAACACTTTTCCAAATGCCATTTTACTGAAAATTGCTGGCAAGACAATAAATAATAGACCCGGTCCTTGAGACGGTTCCATTCCAAATGCGAATACTACCGGGAAAATAGCAAGCCCTGCAAGCAATGTAATAACAAGCGTTAAACCGACAATAGAAAATGCTGAACGTGGTAAACTTTCTTCTTTCGGTAAGTATGAGCTATACGTTACCATTACGCCTACGCCGACAGATAATGAGAAGAACGATTGCCCCATCGCATATAAAATAATTTCAGATGTAACATTTGAGAAATCTGGCTGTAAGAAGAAACGAACCCCTTCTCCTGCTCCATCTAGTGTAAGAGCACGAATAATTAATACAAAGAATAAAACAAATAGTGCTGGCATGAAATACTTATTCACTTTTTCAACACCGTTTTGTACACCTTTACTTACGATAAAAATAGTCATAAGAATAAATAATAGCTGTGATCCAACTGCTAAAAATGGATTAGCAATGATTTCAGTAAAAGTTGCTTCGTAAGAGCCATTGCCTTCCCACAGTCTACCTGTAATCGCATTCCATAAATATAATAAAATCCATCCTCCAACAACACTGTAGAATGATAGCAATATGAAACAAGTGACAATCCCTAATTTACCTACCCACGGCCATTGCGTTTTTGGAGCAATAGTTCTATATGCTTCAACAGCCTCTTTTTGTGTACTTCTTCCAATAACAAATTCCGCCAATAATAACGGTAAACCAATTAGTAAGGTAAAACCGATGAAAATAAGGAAGAACGCACCGCCACCTCCAATACCGGCCATATATGGGAACTTCCAAATCGCACCAAGACCTATCGCTGAGCCCGCTGCAGCTAAAATGAAACCTAATTTCGATGTCCATTGCTGTGAATTCATCTCTTTATCTCCTCTCTACTTCTATTTCTTTGTTTATAACAATTCGGTTTTTATTTATATTGGTTTAGCGTGACTCCTTTCTCTTTCAACCACTTCCTTCAAAGCTAGCGATGATAAAAATATCGCGGTACCAACCTATTCAAAAAAAAGGTCCCTACGAAAATACGTAGGGACGATTTAATATCGCGGTACCACCCTAGTTATGAAGTTACAACAGGAATAATGCCTTAATAAAAAACGCCCCTACGCAGATACGTAGGGACGATTTAATATCGCGGTACCACCCTAGTTATGAAGTTATAACAAGAATAAATCCTTAATAAAAAACGCCCCTACGCAAATACGTAGGGACGATTTAATATCGCGGTACCACCCTAGTTATGAAAATACAACAAGAATAAGACCTAAATAAAAAACGTCCCTACGTAAGTACGTAGGGACGATATATATCGCGGTACCACCCTAGTTGTGAAAAATTCTTCACCACTTTATTTGATAACGGTATTCACTACCGTCTTCCACTTCCTCACAACATGTGATTTATGAAAGATGCTCCAGGTCGAAATTCATGATCATCTATATACTGATTCGCACCAACCATCAGCTCTCTGAAATAGGGAGATTTTCACTACTTAATCCTATCATTGCCCAAATATTAATTTTCCGAATTGATACTATCATTTTTATCACACATAAAAAAAAGAGTCAATAATTTTTTGAATTTTTATGTATTATCCTCTTATTTTTTGCTATAAAAATTCAAAATATGACTTTTGAATGAATTGTGTTTAAAGTTTTATATTTTAAAGTTAAACTATTTGATCATTAATCCTATAAACCAACAAAGGTATTTTTACTACCTTTATCGGGAAAATCGCATGGAAATATAGAGCAATACGACCATTAATACATCATGGAGAAATCCAGGACATAGCGCCGTTATACTCAAAGTAATCACCCCACCAAAATAGCCCAATCACCGTGAGTATTGATAACATTTTTTCCTAGAGATCCTATTCTACTAAGGATTCTGTTATTTTCCCATTTAGATTTTTAATCGCCAACATTGAATTATCCTGAATGATTCCTGTATCTACGAAACCAAATGAAGCGTATAATGTTTTAGCTATGACATTACTTGTTCGATAAAAGAGGGTCACATATTCTGCTTCCCCATATGGCATATTTTCAATATCCATCAACATTTTTTCAAAGGCAAGTCTGCCATATCCTTTCCCCTGGTAACTCTTATCAATCATAATATGCCAAATAAAATAGCTCTTCTTCCCGTAAAAAACTTCATTTTCAAATGATTCATGATCCAACGTATCATAAATATACATCAAAAATCCAATCGCAACTCCATCGGCATAAATGGCAATGGGAGTCGCTGGTATCCCGTCTGCGTTCAACATATGAGCGTCTGCAAAGCTTCTGAGGTTAGTAGTTTGTACAAAGTCTTTCTGGTTTCTCCAACTTCAAGTGCTATTACCTCATCAATGTTATCCCCGGTTATTTTTCGAAATTCAATCACTTTTTTATCTCCTCCCCTAAGACAAACCACTTTCTCTTCATTTGCTTTCTCTTGGTTGATATCGTCGTTATATTTGAACTTAATCTTTCCACTCCCCTTGTAACTTATGATAAAACCCCTTTTTATCTTTATTCTACCATAAATTTCAAGTTCTTCCACTCTGACTATAACTCTACCTAATCATTTCTTTGGTTTTCTTGTTTTCCATTTAACACTAGAAACTACTTTCCTTCACAAACGCACATTCACGTCCCTTTACAACCACCATCAATAACCAATTCTGTACCTGTCAGAAAGAGTAATTCGTGAGATGACATTTAACAACATTTAGAAAAATAATATATAGTAATTTTATATTTTTTTTGATATCTTTTTTAGGATGATACTTTAAAGGAATGGCCTATATGAAACTAATTAAACGATTTATTTTAAAGCGTCCTGCAGAAAAGCGACTTGCCTATTTTTATGGGATGGTAGCAACGGATGAATAAGTATGATTACTACGTGACGAAAATGGCGACATGTTATTATTCGAAGACGAAGACGGCTATCCATTTGTACTTCCTGTTTGGCCAACCCGAAGCTTTGCTGAAATGATGGCTGCTAATTTAGACGAGACATTTGAAGCATTCAACCTACCACTTTCGATTTTTCTAAACGATTTAATTGTTGATATTGAAAATGACAGTGGTGCCATATCGATTTTCCCAAACGAAAACGATACAATTATTCAAACTAGGGATGAAATAAAGGAAATGATTCGTATTTTATATCAAGCCGAATACTTCATGTTAAATGGAGAACTCTATCATAAGAGAAATAGAATTTTTATTGAACTACCTGAGCAGTTCTGTCCAATTATGAGTAATAACAATTAGGAGGAAACTAATATGACAAATGAAAATAAAGAGTTGTTACTAGAACAACGTGAGGAACTACTCAGAACTTTGAAAGCGCGTTTTGAGAAAAATATGAACCGCCATAAAGATTTTGAATGGACTGAAGTACAAGCTAAGCTCGAAGCTAATACTGAAAAACTGTGGTCACTTAATGAAATGGAAGGAACGGGCGGTGAACCGGATGTTGTTGGCCATGATGAAAAGACGGGCGAATACATTTTTTATGATTGTTCAGCGGAAAGCCCTAAAGGTCGCAGAAGTGTTTGTTACGACCGTGAAGCACTGGAGTCAAGGAAAAAGCACAAACCAGAAAATAGCGTTATTGATATGGCGACTGCCATGGGCATTGAACTTTTAACGGAAGAACAATACCGAGAGCTGCAGAAACTTGACATTTTCGATATGAAAACGTCGAGCTGGGTGCAAACACCTGCTAATATTAGAAAGCTCGGCGGGGCCATCTTTTGCGATTATCGCTACGACACTGTTTTTGTGTACCACAATGGTGCAGATTCTTACTATGCCGCAAGGGGCTTCCGCGGCTCGCTAAGAGTCTAAATTTTTGTTCTCATAACATTAGGACTAACCAAAATTGGTGAGTCCTAATGTTTCTCTGCTTATTGGGGAAATGAAGGTCAAGTTTGGACACGAAACATGGATTCATATTTAAGTGCTATTTCGTATTGGTATCCCCCTATTTAATAACCAATACGAAATCAATTTTTTCTTCAAAACTATTTAACCTTTACGAGATAAAGAAAAGGTTTCTAGCTCATTACGCCCTCATTTGTAAAGAATTTGTTGGCTATTGTTCTTAAACGTCTTTGTCACTTGTGTATTCTAAAATATCTCCAGGCTGACATTCTAAAGCCTTACAAATCGCCTCTAAAGTTGAGAATCGAATCGCTTTTGCCTTTCCATTCTTCAATATAGAAAGATTAGCCATTGTTATTCCAACTCTCTCCGAAAGTTCTGTCACACTCATTTTCCTTTTGGCCAACATCACATCAATATTGATTATTATTGACAAATTGAACACCTCAAATCATTAAATCATTTTCTAATTTTAGATCGATGGCTTCTTTTAAAAGCTTTTGAAGAACAGCAGAAAAGACTGCGATTATCATTGAAGCGAAGATAGGGACCATTCCGATAATTATGAGACCTGGAGCATCATCTGTCTCTGCTGCAAGATAAACAAATGGCATCATTACCACATATAAGGCACTAATTGTGAGTGCACAGTATTTTATTTTCTTTAAAGCTCTTACAGAAATATTAGAGAACGCTTTGTTCTTATCAATGTAGCTTAGAAGTAGGTAAGCCTGATATAACGCCATGAAATACGGTATTACTGATACATACATAATAATTATACCAGGATATAGTATATACCAGTAATCTGGATTTGCTAGATTATTAGCTAACCAAGATAAGCCAAATATACCCAAAGCAAGAACAGGAGCTCCCATAAGAAAAACAGCTATTTTTAAAAAGAGTGTTGAACCTCGTTTCATAAAAAGCACCTCGCTTATTTAATGTACGTTTGATTTTAAAACACTAATTATCGTTTTTCAATAAAAAAATATCAAAATTCATTATTTCTTTATTGAAAACGCATCATTTAATCCTCAACTCTGCTCCTGTAAGTAATTAACTACAATAAAAAGGGAGTTCAATCCATTTTGGATTAGCTCCCTTAATCAATAAATATTATTCATGATGTGTGGCTATTGTTTAAAGGATGGTTTGTTGGCTTTACCGTCGTTGAACATCATCCTTATGTTTTTACGATTGTTCTTTGAGCCTTTTTAATGACTCTCTCAGTCGCTTTAGTTGGAGATGCTTTTTGCCATTCTTCACAAAGGTTTTCTACCCACTCTGGTTGAGTTTTACTAGCATCATTTAACCAGTTGCCAACAGAATCTTGAACATACTTTGACGGATCTGATTTAAGTAACTGTAGAATAGGAAGTGCGATTTGCGGCTCTTCTTTTAATCTTTCAATATGCTTTGTCCATACCCCGCGAGGACGGATTGATTCTAAACTAAACCTACGAATGTTTTCATCTTCACTTTTCGCCCATTCCGTTAACAAATCGACACTACTCTCAATATTAGCTGAAAGATTCTCCCTAATTGACATCCAGGCAATTTCACGGACACCAAAATGATGATCTGCTGCGAAAGAACGGATATACAATAATTGCTCTTCTAAAGAATGATCGTTGTTTTTATTCATAAACGCTGCCCAACATCGGACACTATCAGATACATGAGTGGAACATATTTTGATTAGCTCCTCTTTTTTTGTCTCACTTTCACCCATCATGACTGTATCTAATAAACTCCCTATTAAACGTATAGCCTTCATGCCCGTTTCTACTTTTTGCTTCTCTATCTCCGTTAGTATAAATTCTAATTTTTCCTCTAGCCCAATTGACGGTAGCACATTTTTTACTAAAGTAATATGGTGAACAGCTTGCCATTCCGTTAAATTAACACTCTCTATTTTCCCTTGATTCAACAACATTAAAACTTCACTCGGGATATCGCTAGCCTTTCTAGCTCCCTTTCTATTTAAAACGTCTTCTTTTACAATCATTTAACACCCTCCTGTTGTTGTGGTTATTAAATCCGACCTACTCAAAATAAATGTCTATTTTTATATTATTTTTTCTTACAAATTATTTCCACTATTCTCTCTAATTAATTATGCCTCGTCATAATTGCGAATCAATATTGATATTGAGTGGCTTGATAGAGACACCTATGATACGATTACCAAATAACAACTTCATTTGTTTTTTATGAACATTAGTGAAATCAAGTGAACAACAACTTAAAAGGATGATAATCAATTGAGTAACGAACAAAATAACAGTAAATTTATATACACATATGTACATCATGTTGATGAATACGATCTGTGCAGAATGGAGATGCGTTCATTTTTTAATCTTGATTCCCAATCAAACTATATAATAAGCCCTATTAAAATTGATCCAAGCCGTAGCCCATTTATGCAGGACAGACTTGAAGTACTATTTGAAGATAACAGTATAGAAAACATCAAGACATTGGTGAAGGATTTAAAAGTAAAGGAAGCAACTTATAAAGTTGTTTGTTTAAATAGTATGGATATAGGTGAAGAGAAGAAAATTCATCTGCCAGAGCGTCGATTAATAGAACGCGAAGTAGGATTATGCATCGATGGCGAACCAGAACTAAATGAGCCTGAAGTTGTATTTGGTCTTATTTTAATAGATGGAAGATGGTATTTTGGAAAGCATATGAAGAGTGAATCCATTTGGCATAATCATTTACACAAGCCACACAGTTATTCAACGGCACTTAGTACTAGAGTAGCTCGTACTGTTGCAAATATCGCAGTTCCTCAGCCTCAAAATATTCGTGCGATTGATCCTTGTTGTGGTATAGGGACAGTAGTAATTGAAGCCCTTTCTATGGGAATTAATATTGAAGGGCGCGATATAAATTACAATGTTTGTCAAGGTTCCAGAAAAAACATCACTTATTTTGGATTAACAGGCAACATTACATTAGGTCCAATCTCCGAGGTTAAGGAACATTATGATGTCGCGATAATTGATTTACCTTATAACTTATTTACGCATATTTCAACCGAGGATCAATTTAATATTCTACAACATGCTCGACGCATTGCCGATAAAGTAGTTGTCGTTACAATTGAAACAATTGATGACTTGATAGAAGACGCAGGTTTTGTTATATCTGATCGTTGTGTTGCTAAAAAACAATCGTTTTTACGTCAAATTTTATTATGTGAGTAAAAACCATTATATCCGCTAGCTTGGAAATAATATGCCCATTAGCTTCCAATCATCTCTAACAATAAAACAGCTACATAAAGCAGACAACTATCTAGATTTCTGTTTTCCGCCTGTCGAATTAGTTATATTCTTGTGAATCTGCGTGTTATAATTAGTATTGAAGATGTATATAAAATATATAAGACGCATCGCTTCAAAGGCGATTTGCAAATTGATCAAGTAAACCGACTCACATGCTTGGGAGGCAAGGGCGGTTTACTTTTTTTGTGTAAAAGTAAACGACAATGCAATTACTGAAACTATAAGCGATGAAAAACTTATAGCAAACACATTCCTCACTCCAAAATTCAAATAAGAATTACTCGATATCGATATTATCATGCGCTTTTTAAACTGTTCCCTCATTCATTTTAATTACAGTGTTTCATCGAATAACTAAAATATATTACTACCCCAAAGATTATCCATATACTTTGTCAAAGCCATTTTTATATACAAATAGACCGAGCATAGAAGATGAATGCCCGGTCTGACTACATGCTTCATATAAGTGATTGTAAATAATACTATCACTACTTTTAATAAAATAACCATTCAGTGTATAAGAGAATTAATTAAATGAAACAGGTAATACATCTATACAACGTACAGTAGCCGTATTGCGTCGCTTAGGTTCCGATACCAGTTCTAAACGTCTATGCGATTCGAGTAAACATACTATTAATTGTTGAATTGCTAGTTTACCAAACAAAGTCCCTACACAAGAATGCGGACCCCAACCGAAACCAAGATTTGGTTTTGCAGAACGATTAAGAATAATTCTATCTGGGTCGGGATATACTTCAGGATCTCTATTAGCAGCAGCAAGTAAAGTTAAAACAATCTCACCAGGCTTAATGATAGTATCCCCAATTTTAGTTTCCTCAACTGCAAAACGACTTGTTCCAGTTGCTGGTCCATCATATCTAATTAATTCATCAACTCCAGAGTCAAGTAACTCTTGATTTTTAAATTGATCAAGAATATCTGGGTGTTCTAACAGTACAAGTAGAGCATTACCAAAAGATGCATATAACGTACCAAAGCTTGCAGTAAACATTGTGCCTGTAGTATTACGCACATAATGTTCTGGTACATTAGCTTTCTGACTATTTTTTCTTATATAAGATAAAATTCCAGGCTGTTCTTCTGCTGCCAGCCATCCTTCAACAAGTTCGTTGAGTTTTTTTCTTGCTGAATTACCGAGTTCCGCATTCTCTGGTACTAATCCGGAGTCCATCTGATAAGCAATAGCATCAGATATTTCTACAATAGATTCTAAGTCTGGTTCTTCTATGCCTAGCAAAATACACGTTAAACTTAATGAAAGCGGAGCTGAAACTTCTTTCATAAAATCAAATTCTTTATTAGACGCTTGTTTTTTGTAAATATCCTCAATTAAATCATGAACTCTGCGTTTAATACTTTCAATATCCTGAGAATTAAAAGCTTTTATCATTAGATTACGTAACGGCATATTCGCGGGCGGATCTAAAGTTTGAAGGTTATTTTTTATATCAGGAATTTCAACACCAATACGTCGCAAATCCCTAGCAAACAATTCATGATTACGAAGAACTTCTCTACAATCTTCATATCTGGTTAGAACCCAAGATTTCATACCTTCATGCCAGAAAACCGGGGAATTTTCACGAAGTTGATGGTAGATCGGATATGGGTTATTTAATGTTTCCGGATCCAAGGGATTATACTGTAATTCTGTTTTTGTCATAGCGGTTCCTCCTACATTTTTATGGTAATATCAGTAAATTTTTTGTAATGTAAGTGTAACTTATATATACAAAAAATGGAAGTATATTTTCTGAATTAATATTATTTTGGGAATTATTAAATATTGTATTTGAAAATTTGTAAATATCATTTTCGTAATTATATACTTCTTCAAATTGGGTATTTTTAAATCTAGCATATAGAGGACGAATAACAGTTGAATTTTTTAATTAAAAATGAATCGTAATCTTTAAAGCTCTAAAAGCATTTATCATATTATCACCTGTTTTAACATTATAAAAAGACAGGGAATAGCCCTGTCTTTTTGTAATCATAATTGTTAGCATGTACAACCGTAATAATTAATAAGTTGAATTACATTTTTCTTTACTAAGTATTAATAATTCCATTGCATATAAATTACCTCCTTTCAATGTATTTTTAATCTGCTTTTAATAATTCCATTGCATATAAATCACCCTCCTTTCAGTGTATTTTTTAGGCTACTTTTAATAATTCCATTGCATATAAATCACCTCCTTTCAGTGTATTTTTTAGGCTTCCTTTAGGTTTGTTATTTAATAATCCTATATTCAAGATGTGATTTATCAGCTGTTACTTCACCTTTGGCTAAAAGCATCAAGTAAGAATATTTACACAAAAAACCTATTTATCACATCGTTTGTTTAAAGGATTGGAAACTTAAATTTCGAAAAGGTACAATTAAAAAGTTTAAAAGAAGTAATTCACAATCTAACATCCTATTAATTCTTTATTTTCTATAATATTACATATTACACACTTATCTTGAAACTCCTTCTATTTTTGGAAATTTTTTTATTTTTTAAATCTTTAATTGATATAGAGGTTTAAAGACAAATTAGATTGTAGTATTGCATAGCAGGACGGAATAAATTAAAAACTTATTAATGGTTTGCGAATTTGAAATTGCAGAAAGATTGATTTTATCTTCATTTCATCATTAAATATTTCATAAAATTACCAAAGCTAATACTGACAGGATTTGAAAACAAAGGATTAAGGCAAAATTAAAAGGCATGAGTCCGATACATATCGAACCCATACCCTAAACGCTGCCTAATGAAATAACCGTACCTAACTTTTAGGGGTCACTTCATTCTCATAAAAAAGCATGCTTTTTGTTATTTTTCTATTCAATTTAAACCCTCTGGCATGTAATATTAGGGATTACTGTTTCTCCATGTAATAATTTTTATTAGGGATTATATGACTGAAGATCAAAAAGCAATGATTGCAATGGTAAAACACGCAGATTACGAGAGAAAAGATGAGCTATTAGCAATTCTTATGAACTCTTTAATAAAGTTTGATAAAAAATGTGACTCTGCTAATAAACCAAACTACCATCAAGAATTCATTCATTTACAAGAACCCATTCCCATGAGGAAAAATGCTGAAGCGTTAGAACCTGTCTTAGAGCATTCTCAGATTTGTAAGTCATAAGAAAGCCATTTTGAGGACTTCCTCCCCTTCAACTTCATTCATTGCCCATTGGTTAAATATACTCCAACATTCCCCTTTTGAACCGGCACATAATTGATTAAAGGTTTTGGAGTAAGGACGACACCTGCAGTATGAGTTGACTTATTACGGACCAATCCTTCTAATCAGCAACATGAGAAGAAAAGTAAATGACAAGGCAATTACTGAAACTATAAGTGTGGAGTAACTTATAGCAACCATAATTGCTTCAAAAATAGTCATTGGTATCAACTCTCCTTACTCTTCAATAGTTTGAAGAAAATATGTGGAAATTTGGATTACCAATCGCCCAAAAATCTCTTTCTAGTTACCCTCTTATTAAAGTATAACTCCTTACCTGACTGGCTAATAAACTCAATAACTTCAAAATAAAAGCGTCAATCCTTCTCGGATTAACGCCCTGATTTATTTTAATCTTCTTTTTCCTGATCAAACCACAGTAGCTCTTTATCATCAACGTCGCCATTATAATTGATTAGAATTTCATCTCCGGCTTTAATGTCCGTATAAGCAAAGAAGTCAAAAGTTTGGTTTTTAAAATTAATCTCATAAGTTGCATTAGGTTCATAAGAATGGTTAAACAACATACCGTAACCAAGCAGGATAGCAGTTCGACCGATCCCATACTCAAAAGCGTAGTCAGCGAGTAATGTTTGCTCAATGTATTCATGTTGTTCATTTGGGTAAGAAATGACAGGGGCTTCGTGCAAAAGCTGTCCTTTTTTGATATCACACGTTGCAAATACCCCTCTATTGAATTCTCCATCACTTAATGGAGATGTTTTGATCTCTATCATGTTTGTTCTCCTACTCACTTTTAAAATATTCTTTGCAGCTGTAAACATTAGCTAGTTCATTTAAACACTTCGTTTATATTGATTAGCGTGATTCTTTTGGCGGTTGGCAAACGTCACATTTACGTTGATGTTTATTTTTAAACTTTGTAAATGTTTTTTCAAACTTGCTACCACACGCACATTTTAATAATAACTTTTGAGAAAAACCGTGATATTCAGTCGTTAGCAACTTACTTTCCGAATTAGTCTCAACAAATTCTTTAATTTTTTCAATCGTCCATTTTTTATTCAATCTTTTACACCTCTATATTTTATCTCTATGCGGAGGCTCTCATGGCATCCGTTCAGTTATAAGGAACGTCTTAATTACCTTAAGTTACTCATTATAACACGAGCTGGTATATAATCAAAACTGATTAAAAAATTCATATTTGACTAACAAACATTTATGTATATCCCCCTGTTTTTTTTACGGTACTTTTAATGATACAAGCGCCATCTTCCCGGAATTCGAAAAGACTTCATACACGCTATTGGAATACACATTTACTCCACCATTATTCCTTTTGGAAGTTTATAACATATATACTACCACTCATTTTAATTAAAATTATTATGGTATTCCTGATTATGTGAAACCTATTTTTGTTTATGAATATATAATATTTTTCGGAGTATATTGATTACATCCATCTACTATACTGCCACGTTTTCGATTATATTTTCTACGATAATGTTCGTTGCAATTAGTTTCTCATTATATTTAGAAATCAAGTCAAACAAGCAAGAAGAGTAATCTATTTTGCTTGTCTGGCTTGATGATTATTATCGTAAAACATTCACCACGTTAATTTTTATTTTTAGATGTTCATCCAAAAGTTGTACTTCTGTTTAACAAATCATACTCCAATCATTTGCTTTAGTTGTTCAAATGGCACATATCCAATAATTGGTTCACGTAATTTATTATGAATAATCAATCGAGAATGAGGAATTCCCATTACCTTATATTCTGCTGCAATATCTGGGCTTTTTTCAACATTCACCCGTATAATTTTCACCTTACCACTGAATTTTTCATTCAGTTCTTTAAGCACCCCTTTGAACATTTTACATGGGCCACACCACTCAGCCCAAAAATTTATTAACACGATCTTTTTAGTTTTTAAGTGTTCTCTTAATTCTTCCTTTGTTGTTACTTGAACAATTGACATCATTCGTTTCCTCCTTTGTGAAAATAAAAATCTTGAAGTTATAATATGCTTATTATTATGATTAGACCCTACTCTTTCCCTTTAACACACAATAAAGCCCTTTAATAGGATCAATGTCCACGTCCCGTAAGTTCTACCCCTGGCTACTGATAGATTAAATCTAAATAAAAAAAGTTCAACCAGAAAAATCTGATTGAACTATATAATACGAATACCTCCGTAAATTGAATTACATCTCAATTCACAGACTTTCATCCAGTTGTATACATCTAATACACAATAGTTATATTTTCTACATATTTCTCATCTCATAGATTTTTTGCAAAGTACTAAGGTGCATTGATTTATCTTCGGGAGACGTAGCGAATTTATACCACTCCACAAGCCTGTACCCGAACATAACAAGGATTAGTTCATAGATACAATGATCGGATACATTGGACATATCCGCATATTCCGAAAAACCTCTGTAATATGCTGGAATGCATTTTTGGTAGTATTCAATCATATGACTGACGTCCGCTTCATCAGTTATTAAACTCGCGATATCCTCACCCATGTGCCCCCATCCGGCGGTATCCCAATCGATAAGTACAATTTTACTGTCCGAATAGAATATGTTTGCCACCCAAAAATCTCTGTGGCAAAGCACTATTGGTAGCTTTTCAATTCGACTGAATATTTCGTCCGCATTGTTATCTATGTCTATGAGCATTTTACATAGATGCTTCGGGATTTCACAGTCATCTGAGCGTATATAATCATACAAAACATTCCATGACCGATAATGCAGATAGTAGTTCTTCGTATACTCAACCTTGCTTAAATTGGGCAAATTATGCAATACATTTGGTCGTTCAGTATACAACCTGCCTTGAAATCTCCCCAATTCTTCGGCTATACGTTCATACATTTCCACGGTTAGATCTAAGCCTGACACACCATCAATATATTCCATCCACAGTTGAATCTCATCGCCATTTATTTCGGTGTGATAACACTCCGGCCAACGGAACGAATCGAAGAAAACCTTTTTGAAATCCGATGCATAGAGGTCGTATTCCCTATGCCATGAATCCGGATCACTGTAACGCTCAAATTTTTTCTGTGTTTTCCAAATCATCTTATACGGCAGACTTTCACCTTCAGAGGTTTCAGCTATACCTGTTACAAGGCGAACACCCCCTATTGTCCCACCTTGCAACTCTTTAAGTTGATAATCTGCGCGGATTATCGTCTTGCCTAGCATTTTACTCAAAACAAGCGCCAGTATTTCGGGCTTTACAACCTGTTCATCACATTTGTTCATTTCTTGTATCCTCCCTTTTTACCCTTTTGTCGCATGGCAATAGACTTTTGCATCGCCCGTTTATCGATGAGATACCTCGATTTATCATCTACAAACCTGTTTTCTCGCATCTGCACAAGGTAACGCTCCCATTGCTCTGGTGCCAATGATCCATCAGCAAGGGCAGCAAGAACAGCGCAGCCCGGCTCCGTCTGATGGCGGCAGTCATTAAAACGACACTGTTTGAATAATTCCTCCACATCGTTAAATCCTGCACTGATCCTATCGTCCGCACCGAACAGCCCAAGTTCACGCATACCAGGCGTATCAATAACCATCGCACCGGACGGAAGCATAAAAAGCTGACGATGCGCTGTTGTGTGCCGGCCCCGACTGCCTGCCTCTCGGATAGCCTTGACAGTCATCACTTCCTGATTCATTAAGGCGTTTAGCAACGAGGATTTTCCCACACCGGACATGCCGAGTAATACAACGGTTTTTCCTGGTCGCAAATATTCACTCAACTCGTCTAAACAACTCCCTGTATGGCTGGAAACTGCGTGTACTGGGACATCAGGAGCGGCTTTTTGAACTTCAGCTAACGGTACGCTGAAATCCGGCACAAGGTCAGCTTTTGTTAAGATTACGACTTGCTGGCTGCTGCTCTGTCGTGCTTGTGTCAGATAGCGCATGATGCGGCTGACTTTGAAATCCCAGTTTAGGGATGACACGATAAATACGTAATCAAAATTCGTTGCTACGACTTGCTCCAGTATAGTTTTGACATATCCTGCTGCATGTCCCGAATAGTCAGCGCGGGAAAATTTCGAGCGGCGAGGCAGCAAATTGGCAATGCGTGAAGCACCATTTTCGTTGAATTGCAGAAATACAAAATCGCCAACGCATGGAAAATTCTCCCGAGTCACCGCAGTATGATAGAAAGTGCCCTTCAATACAGCCGTCACTTCTCCTTGTTCGGTGATGACGGTATATTGGTCTCGCTGTAGTTCCGTAACCCTTCCAGGTATTAAACCTATCGGCGGTGTTTCGACTGCGATATAGCCGTATTGTTTCAAATCAATCAATGAACCGCCCCTCTCCAAAAAATTAAAATTGTTTTTGGGCATAAAAATACCGCGAACAAGCAGCCTCCTAAGAAGCTGCTGTTTCGCGGAGAATAGCCAGAAGTCGACTATAATTAAAAAGGAATACGACTTTCATCGTATCCCGCTAACAGCAGTATTCACGAAAGGTTACTGTTTACGGCATAGCAAAAAAACACGGGTGATATTCCCGCTTGCTCTTATGCCAAGCTATAATAAAAGATTGGCATTCACTATGCTCGATATTCGGTTAAGTTAAAACCACCAATATGATATAAGTTGTCATTAATAACATCCCCTTTCATAGGAAAAACTTGGAATATAATTCACTTCTACAGTGTGCCATAACCCTTCACTAGAAATCAACAGAAAATTTCGATTTTATAGAATTTTGTCGGTCAGCTACCTCCCCAACTCAATGCCACAACTACCGCATATAACATGCGAAAAGCCACCTTCGTTCTCGATTTGAAGGTGGCCACTCGTGCCGAAGTTACTCGGGAATCCCACCGCTATTAGTCACCTTGTCCCTTTAGGGGTTGGAGTCTAAAGTTTGTCTCTTTCTGTCCATACAGTACATTCTTTGGATTAATAATGATGAAAAAAACCGCTACAACAAAATATAAAATGGCGTTATACATGATTAAATCTAGTAAGTTTCCGTTTATTAGCCCTATAAAAAAATTAAATAATTGATGGATTATGATTGGGATGACTAGATTCTTATTTAAGTTATAAAATGCTGTCATGACGATTTTTATGGAAATGAGTGCGATCATAAAAAATAGAATATATTTGATTAAATCTAGTCCCATAAGCCCTGATGTAAACCATATTGGTAGATGCCACATCCCCCACCAAAACCCTATAATAATTGAAGCCATTAAAGGGGTATACCTCTTTTGAAGCTCAATTTGAGCAAAACCTCTCCATCCAAGTTCTTCTCCTAGTGGCCCTGCAAAAAGGTTTCTAAAAAAGAAATAAATCAGCATCCACGAAGATGAGATAGTAATAATAGAGTCTACTTCACTATTTTTCGATACGAGAAACAATATGATCAAAAATATCAATGCTTGAATCATAACCACGGTTAGAATCACAGAAAATTTAAGTTTACTGTTAAATTTATCTTTTACAAATCGAATTATACTCTGTCCAGGATAGATTTTTTTGAATAATAGTACAAAAGCAAACGTTGAGGACCAAGCTGATACACAGAGCATGACATCAAAAATCCATTTAGGGAGTTCCATCATGCTGATGACTCCTACAATACAAAAAAGTGGCAAAAAAATGATATTGGTTAGTAGAATAAAACTGGCTACTGGTTTTTTTAGTTTCTTTTCTTTATTCATGCATATTCCCCGCTTCAAACTAGAATATCTTTAGCTTAAACCTAGGGGTTGCTCACAGGTCAATACTTTTACCACCAAATAATTCGACGAAAAAAATACCCTTCAAAAACAATGAAGGGTAAAAAATATATTCTTTCTATTCATCAAAATATGTAGTTTTTATATTTTTCTCGTCTAAAAACTTTTCAATTTTTAATTGCTGCCTTCCATTCGCTTTAGAAAAATGCTCTGAAGCAAAATCTGATATCTCTGTCAAACTACCATTTTCAACCGCTCCAACAATTTCCTCTTCAAATTGAGTTAAAGTTTCCCTGATGGATGAAACAAATTCGTAAATTGTCTTTGAAGGTTCTTTATAATCTTCAGGGATCGTATTATTACTTAAAAAATCATTGAAATTCGCATCATTCTTTTTTCCTTCATCCATTAATTTTTTTAATTTTTCCCGATCTGATTCATTCGCAACCTCATATTTATAAACGATTGTTTGCATTTCTTTATCGATTACATGACTATAATCCATATACTTTTTTATACTTGCTTTCATTTCATCTTCACTAATAGTTTCATTCTTTTTAGTAGAAACAAATAGATCGTCTGGAATTTTAACAGGTACATTGCTAGCGGTATTTTCCTTACTTTCTTTATTGCTTTCTTTAGGCATTGTATCGTGTGAACAAGCATACATGACCACAATTGTGAATGCCATTACTACATATAAAGTAAATCTTTTCATTATAATCTCCTTTTCAATTCATTAAATATTTCTAGTATTGTAAAGCTATTATTGCCAGCACCCTTATTCGAACATCTCGAATCGTCTATAAATGAATTAATATAAAAAAGCCTTGCTTCGCTTCATAGTGTACTAGTTGAATAGTACACTATGACTGCCAAGTTTTCAAGTATTAAATTCAAAAAAAAGGAAGAACCCCTAAATAAATGGCTCTTCCTACTTGAAATTAAGTTTAATAACGTTCGCCTCTTTAGCAAATGGGCGGAAATACAATAAGGATCACTTGATCGGTGCATAAATCTCTAAAAACACCCGTTCCAGTCCATCTTGATAAGTGGTCAGTAATAGATTTATATAAACTTGCCCCAATAGTTCATACCCTTCTTCTATTGCAAACTTTCTTAAATTCGCTTCCACGTGTTGATCAATATTTTCCCCACCAGTTGACCATCTTCCATCTTCAATAATTGTATAAATACATGTTGGATGAGATAGAATTTTGCCTTCAATTTCTTCATCTAGGCCTTCCACTTTTCTTACAATTATAAACTTATCTTCTAAAATACCTTCTTCGTTGAATTGGATGACTCTTCTTAAAGATGTAAGTGTAACTGCTTTTTTTAAGCTGTCTGCATTCTTTTTTAAAGCGTCATATTCTTCATACGCAGTAAAATGTTCAATCTCTCCCTTTAGTGCTAAAGGTTTCATTTCCTTAACTATGTATTCTCCTAAAAATTGTTTGATTTTCTTACAATCTTCTTTTACTATTTGAATCTTTTTCAATAGCAGTTTTTTATATTCTATTTCCAGTAAAACCTCTTGTTCTTTTTCTTCTAATAATGACTGAATTCCATCGATACTCTTACTCTTTCTTAATTCCTGGATTTTTTTAATTTCAATATCAATTTCTCGATAGAAATTTACTGTTGTAATGTCATAAATATCAAAATGACTATATTTTCTATACCCATTCTCAATATTTTGCTTTGGCTTTACTAAATCTTTTTCCTCATAAAATTTCAAGGTATCTCTAGATACACCTAAAAAATTAGCTACTTGCCCAATTGTGTACATTTTCCCATCCTTTAACATTCTATATACGTTATGACCTAAAACATACGATACTACAACTTCTATAATCAATAAACCTATTTTTCCCATCACAGAAAAAATAGGTTTAACTATCAACTGGTCTACTCCAAGGAAATTCCTGTAGATTCTATCCTACTGCGACTTTCCGACAGTACAATCAGGAGAAATGACATCCCACTTTCCAAACAGCGTCAAACCAGCGGCTTTAGCTAGAAACGTTGAAGCCTCGTTATCTAGCTGGCATCTGTACTGTGTTTCGTAACCCTGCTCAAAGGCGTACTTACTAATTGAACGCACTACTTTGCGAGCATGACCTTTTCCTCTAAAAGATCTCAAAGTCAGTACGCCGAGGTCTGCAATTTGCGCTCCTTCTTTCCAAGGATACATGCTGGCAGCACAAACTAATCGGTCATGCTCAAAAGAACCGTACACGGCCCAATGATTCAACTCCACATAAGCATCATCCAAGTCTTGTTCCGACGCGGAGGACTCGAACTCAGAGAATACTGCATCATCTTGCTCTGTTAATTGGCGCAATGTGCCTTCCAAACTTTCTTGCTGCAAAACGTTCTTTTCGGCCACTGAAAAATAAAAAATATAATCTGCACCATGTAGCATGACTCCCGCTTCCACTAATTTCCTATGGAAGACATGACCAGTCAGTTTTTGTTCTTTAGAAAGGGCTAATTTATCAGCCATTTCAGGCGTCAAGACTGCCCAAAACTGGCCGTCAGTCGTTTCCAGCGTCATGAGCCGACTGTCTTCGCTTAGATCAGGGTTGATAGTAATCGTAAAGTTTTCATCATTATAGATAATGTCTCCGTATAAAAATTGCGACTTCCAATAGTCAGTTATCGTCTGTGAAAATAAAGGCATACTTATCCCCCCTCTATAATTTTAATTATATACAAAAATACCATATTCCCCCTACACCTTTCTAATCTTTTTGGTTTTCTCCCCTCCCTTTCATAGTGCCTTCACATGCCCACTTCCGAAAAAAGGCCGATTCAGTGTTTTAAATGAACCTCTGAATTCGACCTTTCCTACTTCTATCCGATTTATCTATGGTGGCAGAGAAATAAATCGTTTACACCCGTACATTAGGGATATTTCATTTGCTATTATCTAGACTCATTTTTAATACGCTTCTTGCCAATTCGATAAAGGCTCTTATCGATGGTGACATCCATTTTTCTTGATGCCACAGCATTTGAGTAGCAAATCGTATTTCCGATAAATCCCAAGGTAAAGCAATCAGTTCTCCCCGCTCCACCTCTCCCTTTATAGCAATTTCCGGTAGTAAGGCAATGCCAAGCCCAACCATAGCGCATTGTTTAATGGCCTCTGCACTATTAAACTCTAGTTCAGTTAAGCTGTCGGCACCCTTTCTCAGTAACGTTCGATAGAAGAAAGTCCGATAAGAGCAACCTTTTTCACTTAATAAAATTTGCTCTCTATTAAAGTCTTCAATGCTTAATGTAGACCGTGTAGCTAATGGATGGTCGGGTGAAACTACCATAAGAAATAGTTCGTCCATTAAAAGCTCTGTATGAAGATCTGTAGATTTGACAGGTTCATGCAGCATAAAGACCACATCAACATTACCTTCTCTCAGACTCTGTTTCAAATTATCACTAGACAAGGGTCTAAATAAAAGACGAACGTGCGGATATTGTTCACGAAAAAGCCGGAGCAAAGCGGGTAAGCGATATGTACAGAGCACTTCGTCTGCACCGATTATCACCGTACCAGTTATTTCTCCGCTCTGACTTGAGACATACCGAGCTTCCTCAACATCATTTAAAATTTTGTTAGCATAGGGCAACAACTGGTGCCCCGCATCTGTTAATACAACACTCTTGCCCAAGCGATCCAATAGTTTTACACCCAATTCTTCCTCTAAAGCCTTGATTTGCATGGTTACAGTAGACGGAACATAGTTCAAAACTTCGGCAGTGCGGCTAAAACTGCATGTGGAAGCAAGCGTCCAAAATGTTTTAAGCTGGCGGATTTCCATTGATAACACCTCTTAAGTTCAAAAAAATTGAATGTTACAATCAAAAACGTTTCGTTGATTTGATGGTAGCAGTGTCGTAGAGTAAAAATCAAGCTTCAACACCAAATCTTGTATAACAAAGGAGATTCGACTCATGAAAGATTACGAAATTTATTCACTGGGAGATGTCATACTGCAATCGGGTCAAAAGCTACCTCAAGCCTTTCTTGCCTATAAAACCTATGGAACTTTAAATTCTGCAAAGTCCAATGTAATTGTCTATCCTACTTGGTTTGCTGGCCAACACACCGATAATGAGTGGCTTATTGGTCCCGGTAAAGCACTCGACCCTGACAAATATTTTATTATTGTGCCTAATATGCTTGGAAATGGTCTATCTTCCTCCCCAAGCAATACACCAGCCCCTTTTGACAGAGCGAATTTTCCGCTCATAACGATTTATGACAATGTCCGACTACAACATCAGCTCGTAACCAAGAAATTTGGTATTTCAAAAATTGCTCTAGTCGTTGGCTGGTCACTGGGGGCACTGCAAACCTTTCAATGGGGAACTAGTTATCCTGAGATGGTCGACCGTATTGCACCGTTTGGCGGAACAGCAAAAACGAGACCACATGCTCAAGTTGTTTTTGAGGGACTTATCGCAGCATTGCAAGTGGACTCCAATTGGAAGGAAGGCTTCTATGATAGTCAGCCTGTAGCAGGACTTGCCGCGATGGGACGCGCCTATGCTCCATGGGGGTTTTCTCAGGCTTATTATTTAGAGCAACTCTATCAGGAAGAGGGATACTCGACATTAAAAGCATATTTGGAAGACTATTGGGATCAAGTATTCCTTTCTTTTGATGCCAACGATTTGATCGCTATGCTCCGTACAGGAATCACCGGAGATATTAGCGCTAACACCGAAGACAACAGAAATTTTGAACAGGCATTAAACAAGATCACTGCTCATGCTCTTGTTATGCCAGGATCGACTGATCTGTTCTTCCCTCCTGAGGATAATGAATATGAAGTGAAACATATGCCTAATGCTATTTATCAGCGAATCGAATCCAAATGGGGACATTGCTTTGGAATCGGACAAAACGAACAAGATTCCCTTGTGATAGACAACTATCTGAATCAATTTTTGCAGTTGGGATGAGTAACTTTACGTATTCTAGTAACAGAGAAGTAGATAACGCCCTCCATAATTTGTTCGCTTACCATAATAAAGTGAAACTTTAAACAGTGCGGGATTTACTTCTTCCCCCACTAATTATTAGTCTTCACCAATTGGGCTTTTACTGGCAGTTCATCTTCCACCTATCTTCTTTGCTTTCGCCAAATTGTAAGGTAGGAATCTTGTACCTGACGCTTCGTTTTCGGTACAAATAAAATACTGCCTTTAATGCATAGGCTAATCATCTAAAAAGATACACAATCAAACTTGCTAAAAGAACTCACTGTGTTTTACCATGGTTAAGCAATGATAAGGGACAGCATCTCTTACTCTTACACCATCTTGAATATACCTTTACCTAAGGAGTGGTAAAATTGGCACGTGTTTTATTTATTAACGCTGGATCAGAAGGACATATCAATCCAACGATTGGCGTTGTGCAGGAGCTCATTTCGCGAGGAGAAGAGGTCGTGTTCTTTACGATAGAAGCTTTTCGAGAGCGTATTGAGAAGACAGGAGCGACTGTGCGCACATTTGATGGGCAAAAATTTATTAAAGCCTTTATCTCAGGCGGAAGAAATCATTTGCTCGAAAGGGTCAATGGACTTTTACTTACTGCAGATATCGTCATCCCTAGCGTACTTGAACAGATTAAAGGAGAACATTTTGATTACATCATCCATGATTCTATGTTTGGCTGCGGGCATTTACTTGCTAAAATCTTGAAGCTGCCAGCAATCAATTCATGTACATCTTTTGCAGAGACCAAACTATCATTCGATCAAACAATAGAACATCTTTCACAAAATGTCCCGACTGAAGTTTTAACAAGAATAAATGCTGATTTTCTAAACCTGACAACAAAAATCAAAGAAACATATGGTGTTGAAATCAGTTCACCTTATGAAGTTTTTTGTAATCCTGCACCGCTTACAATCGTTTATACAACTAGAGAATTTCAACCTACTGGAGAAGCTTTTGACCAAACATATAAATTTGTAGGCCCATCTATTTCTTCACGATTATCGCAAGAAGACTTCGACCTTACTGCATTCGAAGGAAAAAGCCTTATCTACATTTCACTCGGTACTGTTTTAAATCAAGCCATTGATTTCTATAAGCTATGTTTGAAGGCATTCGGGAATACTGAGCATACCGTTGTCATGTCGATTGGGGAACAAACCCCACTTGATGCATTAGGAGAAATCCCTGAAAACTTCATAGTGAAAAATTATGTTCCACAAACCGAATTGCTACAATACACTAAATTATTTATTACACATGGCGGCATGAATAGCACCAACGAAGCTCTCTATAACGGGGTTCCGCTAATCGTGATCCCACTAAGTGCGGATCAGCCGATCATCGCTAAGCAAGTGACTAACATCGGAGCAGGTATTCAAATACAAATGGAAAGTTTGACAGCTAATCAACTAAATGAAGCTGCCAATCATGTGTTAAACACCCCTTCCATCCATAAAGCTGTTGCAAACATTAAAGAATGCTTCCAACAATCAGGTGGGTATCACAAAGCTGTTGATGAGATTTTCAAGTTTAAAATTCAATATGATATTTAATAATTGCCATTATCGGTGGCTTTTTTTATAGCGCGGCCTCTTCAATTCCAATGAAATATTAGAAAAGGATCGATTTAAGCAAGATAAAAAGCTGGGTAAACTTCCCCAGCTTTTTGCACGTCTTTTACTAAGCGAGCAACGACGAACCAAATACTATTTGTTACTGTAATCGATAATCATACATTAATTGTATTTGGATACCAAACGGGTCTTCAAGTATACCGTATGCTTTACTAAAAACATTACTCGATAGCGGAACAATGATTCTCACTCTCCCATCTGTCGTCAAACTCTTGTAAAAATGTTCGATTTCTTCTAAGTCCGCACTTTGAATACACAATGAAGTGTTGTTTCCCACTACATATTTTTCTGATCCATCCATTGTATCTTCTGCCAACATGACCTTTGTTTTTCCGATTGTTAAAACGGAATGAGTAATATAATCTTTATTCTCTTCAGTAAGCTGCAGCGAGCTGTCACGTTTAGCCATGTCTTCAAAAGTAACAAGTAACAATTCCTCTGCGTTAAAATGCTTTTTGTAAAAATCGACCGCTTCTTTAGCTCTTCCGTTCATCGATAAAAAAATAGCTACTTCTAGTGTTGTACTCATAGTATCAATCTCCTATATAAAATAATTTTAGGTAAATATCTTTTCAATTGATATTACCTTGACCTTATTTTAAGATGTAAAGGTATCAAAACATGACACCTTTAAGGGGGTTCCCATGAAGAAATCAGAAAGATTAAATGACATGATTAGATACTTGAACAGTCGGGAGTACTTTAATTTAAGTGATCTAATGGCTAAATACAATATTTCCAAAAGTACAGCTCTGCGTGATATTAGTTCATTAGAACAATTGGGTATGCCCATTTTTGCAGAGCATGGCAGGCATGGACGTTATGGGATCTTAAAAAATAGATTGTTATCCCCTATTATTTTTACAATTGATGAAATATATGCTCTGTACTTCGCCATGCTGACGTTAGAATCTTATCAATCTACCCCATTCCATTTAAGTGTTCATAAACTGAATGAAAAGTTTGAAAACTGTCTATCAAACAATCAAATACAACAAATTCACAAAATGAAAAAAGTTCTGCAATTTGAAGTAAATCAGCATACTAATGTTAGCCATTTTTTAGATAAAATTTTAAAAAGCATTCTTAATGAAAGTAGCTGTAAAATACAATATTTAAAAAATAACGAGCAAAAAAGTTACAACGTTCAATTTTTCAAAATTTCCGCTAAGTTTGGTCAATGGTATGCTACTGGAATAGAGTTCGATACGCATAAATATAGAGTTTTCAGATGCGATAAAATAACCTTCATAGAAGAAGAACTTAATTCTCAATTTTCTTTTGATGAGCTTATTTGTCGGTCACTAGAAATTTATCAATCTGAGAAGAGCATTGACTTTGAGGTAGAAATTTTAGCACAAGCAAAGGATATTTTTTATAAAGAACATTATCCTTCTATGAAAATAGAAATTGGTGATAAAACAGTTGTGAAGGGCTTTTATAATCCCGGCGAAGAGGAATTTATCGCTAACTATTTTATGAGGTACGGTCATAGTGTTAAATCAGTGAAGCCTGAATCATTAAAACAAATCATTCAGGATAAAGTAGAAAGCCTCTTTAGTCACTATCAAAAATTATAATTCAATATGTAGATTTAAAAATGTAATTTGTATGTTGTATAGCTCAGTATCTACTTTACTTTATCATTCATTTTTCCTGAATTAATCATTTTGCTCACACTAAGAAAAGGAGAAAAACGAATTCGCTTTTCTCCTCTTTTTTATTAAAAAACCTTTCTATTCATCATCATCAATTGCCATTAACCAATTCACAATTGCTACTATTGGGAATGTAATGATTGCCGTTAAAATAGCTATTATAGGTGCGATACTAATTGTTAGTGCAACATATATCAGATACATAATTGGCGCAAGTAATAGAATACATGGAACTGTCCAGCCTGCAACTGCTACATAATGATACAAAGCCTTCGCCCACTTCACTTTTAATATGATCGGTAAAATCAACAGCAAACTAATGATCCCTGGAATCATAAATGCGTAACTAATACCTTTGTACGTAAAACTTGTGATCACAGCTAATACAATCCATAAAACTTGCGTACTCATTGCAAAATTCGTAGAACCATATTTTTTTGAAATCCACTTCGCAAAAAAGAAACAAAACACAATAGCGAGTAGGACCATCAACGTAAGAATCGTCGAATCATAAGTACCAAACATAATCAGGTTATCTTCAAGTATTTCTCCGTAAAATACACTTGTTGAAAGACGAATTAGAAGGAAATAGAAGATGAAAATAGTAACTAGACTACCCATCATCGCTAATAAACTAAAAACAAATCCCTTAATCTGTGTCACTCGCTTTTTAAAGCTCAAAAAGAATGTTGCTGCTGTTAAGACAAGTAAAACAATCATCAATGGCATGACTAATTTTTCGGAATACACGACTAATGTTTTTTTCATTAATGGGAAGTAAATTGCATTACTATCACTTTCCTCTAAAGCTTGAAACTCTTTTGCATCCATCATCATATACTTTTTCACTAAAGGAAAAGCATAGCTACCAAAGTGACGAAGTGTTGCCGCATCAATATTTTCCACACGATCTATCTCTGCATGATATGCCTGTACTCCATCCATATTTGCAAAATTATAGCCTGATTTTTTTGTCACTTTTAATTCCGTAAAATCTGTATCGTTCGGCATCTTTTTATACATTTCAGAAGCAAATGAGTAAGCAACGGGGTATGGTACGATTTCTTTATACAATTGCACTAAATTCAAATTATTTGAACTCGTTTCAAACATAATCGGTACTCCCGTATTGCCTCTTGCTTCGAAGTTTAACATAACGCTTACTTTATCTAATACATCCCCACGATCTTTAAAAGCACTCGCCCCAAGTAAACCTTGCTCCTCACCGTCTGTTAGAACAAAATAAATTGTATTTTTAGGTGCCGGCATTTGTTTTAATGCTCTGGCTGTTTCCATAATTGTAACTACACCATAACCATCATCTGACGCTCCAGGAGTTTCAGTTTCAGAATCATAATGAGCTGTTAATAAAACTGCATTATCATCACCGGATGTCCCTTGGATCTTTGCAATAATATTTTCAACATGTTCAGCACCTATTTCTGCAGCTTTCTTTTCATCTCTAATATCCTTCACTGGCTTCGTTTGAATTTCAACAGGAATATCGAGATTTTGAAAGTGTTTGACAATATAATCCCTTACCCTTTTATTCGCAGGAGATCCTATTGGATGTGGTTCCTTTGCTACTTCTTTTAAATACTCAAGCGCTTGTTCCGATGAAAAATCCTTTTCTGTTTTCCCCATTTCTTCTTGAGAAGGACTTAAAAATTGACTAAAACTTATAAAGAGCGTTAACAATCCTAGTAATATCGCAAAAATAAACAATTTTCTTTTTTTCATCTATTCTCTCCTTCTTAAAATTGAATTTCAAAGCTAATTAGATACATTGTATGTTTCAAATTCAATTTACTTTCTTTTCATACGTGTATACTCTAATAAGCAATTGGTTCACCTATAAACCTAACGGAACGGTCAATAATTTTAATTTAAAAAGGATGACGGCTGCCAGATTGGCTCCTTTCATTACGGAAAGAACAAATTAAAATGACCGAAATCTATATTCAATCACTTTTAGACAAGAAATAATTCAAAGGAAAATTTACAAAACATATCACACATCAAAACACGCGTTGTGTATGATAAAAAACGTCACTCAGAGTGGAAAAAAACCTTTGTTAATGCATACACAATAATTTTTATTCTGTTGCCGACAAGATGACGAATCTATTAATATTTATATTGTTAATTTCGTTCTTTATTTATAGAACTCATCACAACACGTTGGAGATACTTTAAAACGTATATCATTTATATAAGTTGATTGGAGCGCTAGCGAAACGGCAATTGTTTTAAC
The DNA here is from genome assembly GCF_058791335.1 of Lysinibacillus sp. EB271-A1-10B. Lineage (NCBI taxonomy): Bacteria > Bacillati > Bacillota > Bacilli > Caryophanales > Bacillaceae > Lysinibacillus > Lysinibacillus sp. EB271-A1-10B. Next base: position 7,374 of record NZ_JBYTDL010000009.1, on the reverse strand, counting down.
TGTGTGAAAACGTTGCGGCAGCAACAATGCGCCCAATCAGAACCGAAATCAACCCACATTACGGTGATAAACACTTATCGCTGAAGCCAGTTCGTCTCACTCAAAAAACACAACGAATATCAAAACCCATTTCAATTCTTCACTATACTTAACTATAGGAGTGATGCATGATGAACAACATGATTCAGGAGATGATTGATTGGATTGAAGCACATCTGTTTGAGGGGTTTTCCCTGATGAAACTAAGTGAAGCAATGGGCTATTCTTCTTATTACTGTTCCTTTAAATTTCATCAAATCACTGGCATTAGCATTAAACGCTATATGACCCTTAGAAAAACCTATCTTTCTTCAATCAGTCTTAGTGAAACAGATGAAAGGATCATTGAAATAGCGATTAAACATGGCTATTCATCGCAAGAAGCATTTTCCCGAGCTTTCAAGGAAATATTCGGCGTTACCCCTAATGCCTTTCGTTTATGCCCTGAACCATTGCAATCTTATGTAAAACTCACTATGAATGAAGCGAGGAGTTATTATATGGATATTTCAAAAAAATTAAGAATTGAAGATTTACAAAAACATGTGGATGAACATTTTGATCATGAAGTATTAAACATTTTAAATGGTCAATATATGTACGAAGAATTCAGTTCTCAACAATTAATGGGAAAAAGCGATTACGCACCATTTAATGAGGCGATGTGTGTACACGACACCGTTACAACCATTTTTAGCGACTCCTTCAAACAGGTTCGAGCAGCTGGACATCAAGTCTCACTTGAGCATTACGAAGCCATTACAGTTGCCCCACTTGAAAAGACCTTGTTTTCAAAAAAATATCAATGTATCGTTCTTTGGTTTGGTGAAGACATGTTTTGTCAGATGAACTTAATAACCGTGTTAGCGTATTTAGAACAAACCGCATTCAAAGGAACGATTTACTATCATGCGGTAAGAGAGCAAACATATGATGTGCAAGAAACCGACATAACATTAGGTAGCTATTACGATCTATATGAAGCAGTGTTAATGGAGCACCGTATGCCAGATGTAGAGTTGATGCCTGTTATGTATCAAGGAATCAAATTGTATTTAGAACTATTGAAAAACGATAACGACATCACAAAATATATCCAAACACATCAACATCTACCTCACGATGAAATTGTACGAAACTTACTAAAACTCTTCCCTCAATATGGTTTAGGGGATTCTCAATATTTAGAATTAATTAAAGCAACGCAAATCAAAGATTGAGCATGCTTACCTCCCTCCCCTTTAGAGTGGTGAAGAGTTGCAACCCAAACTCTTCATCGCTCATTTAGCGTGTTGACTGTTTCTATACAAATGTACCACGATGTGTGTGATGGTTATCATGCAGGTTTATTCATCAATTACCTTCAGAATTTTGCCGATGAATCATATGATTGTTTATTGGATTGAATATCTAAAACCTGCTTCTTTTGTAGAAAGCGTCCCCGCTTGTTAGAGGAACGCTTTCTAATCTTCCCTTTTAATCTACTTCCCCTACTAATCTGTCATTTTTCTCATCACCCATTCAATCGGCCCTCTTTTAAATCTATTTCTCCATAAAACAGAAAAGAAAATACTCGCTACAAAAAACAATAGTGTAAATACTAATGAAAATGCTAAAGTTTGTTTTTCTAAACTATTGAATAAAGCCAATATGCCCACACCGATGAATACATGGCTTACATAATGCGTTAGTGTTAATTGTCCTGTTTGAATAAGTGCTTTTATCACCCATTGTCCAGTAAACTTTTCTACGATATAAATAGAAGCAACGATGACAATAATCGCAGAAGCTGAATTTGATAAGATATATAAAATGTTTGGTGGAATTGGTCCTGTTTGAAACAAAAATTCAGCACTATTTTCATCTAACACCAATAGCGATAGTCGTATTAATATTTTTGAAAGTACCTCTATTGCTATTAGTAGAATTATAGAAATAAACAACATCTTGTTTCTTACAGCTTTCTTCGATAAATCAAGTCTGCCAAGGATCATTCCAAGCAAAAAGAAACAGATCCAAGGGAATACTGGATGATATCCATTAAACAAAAGATTTCTTAGAAAACCTTCGATCGTCCAAAAATCAAGATATTCCATAAACGATTGTTCTGGATGCCATCCTTTCAAATAATTCATTGTCACTTGTAAGGCTTGCGAGGTGATTAAAAAAAGAGTAGATAGGATGATCATTACCTTTGTAGAAGCTACGATAAGGAAGGATGCAATCAGCATATAAACACCATAATAGTGGAGAATATCTCCAGTCCAATCAGCAACATATAAAAGCAAACCAAGAATAAAGAGAAAAGCCGAACGTTTCCAGAATTTCTTCCTAATCTCTTTAATAGAAGTAAGCTCACCGCCATTTCTAGTTTTTCTTGTCATCAACGCAACTCCGATACCGGCCAACGTAACAAAAGTAGCAGACGCCCTTCCTTCGAAAAGTCCAGTAAACCATATAAGACAATCCGGTCCTCTCCCTGCAGCTCCCATAATAATTTTAAAGTTGACGATAAGCATCCCAAACATAGCCAAGGCTCGAGCGAAATCTAGCCCTTCAATCCGTTTAGATTGTAACGGTTCGGTCATAAATGTTCCTCCTTCTGTTAATACACCATCACTATAAACTATAGGGTTGACCTAATGTCAAACCAACTTTTGTTTGTCCACCACTTCATTCATTTGCCCCAAAAAATCCGTTAGCTTTATCGCATGGAATTAATCTTTCTTTCATTCTCATTGATAACTGTTTGAGGTTTTATCTTAGGTTTATTGGTTGACATTAGGCTAGCCCTAGAGTTTATATTTATCTAGAGAAGAGGGATATTATGGATGAAACAATTACAATAAATCAATTGGCTAAAATATTTGATATCAGTCATCATCAAATTCGATATTACGAAGAAAAGGGGCTCTTATTTCCATCCTACACGGATCATAATAGGTATCGAAAATATTCTCTGAAGGAAATTTATCAACTTGCGCAAATATTAATGTTAAGAAACTTAAATCTTTCAATCGCACAAATTAAAGAGGTTTTAACTTCGTATGATAAAAATGATTATTTAAAGTTATTAAACGAAAAATCAACAGCACTTTCCGACGAAATAAACAAACTACAAAAAATAAAAAAGGTAATTGATCACCATTATGAAAATATTACAAACCAAAAAGAAAATTCAATAAAATACTTAAAAAATAAACATTTAGAAAAAATAATCACTTTAAAAACAAATGAAACTTTATCCGCCAAAGATATGTTTAAGTTTCAATTATCAAAGCAATTTTTTTATAATGATATTATTTATGTTTTTGAAGAAGATGAATATCATATATGTATAGAAACAGAACGGAAAGCTGACTTTATCATGAATGAAGGTAAATATAGTTCAATATTTATTTTTGGTGAATCTGATGAAGAATTTGAGGAACAAATAGTATCCATTATCGACAAGAAAAATACCCCTATCTATGTATTGGAGCTCTCAAGCGGCATTTTTACTAATAGTAATGTTCTTGAGTTAGAAGTTTTAATTCCCGAAAAAAATGAGGGTTAAATTGATTAGAATAGTAACTACACGATAGAGAATGTTATATTTGTTCATTCCAGCATATAAAAGCAAAGGAGTTCGAAAGCTGTTATGGCAGTAGGCTAGGAGTTTTGCTCGAACTAAACAACTTTACGGGCTCCATCATTCACAATGATAAAGGCTCACATGTTGACCAGAATCGTTCAACATGTGAGCCGTTTTTTTATACATTCATATCTGTAATAGCAGGAATATTTATTTCCTTTACACATGAAACTGGTGATAAATTAATCACACATTGGACAATGGCTACAATATCTTGTACAGGAATACGTGTACCTTCATACAACTTAATTGCTTTTTCAGCTCCTTCTTCAAAAGGTACTTCAGCTGCCATTTCTCCTGGATTAATACACGTTACAGTGATCTTATCTTTTCTCAAATGCTCGCGTAAAGCATTTGTAATACCTCGCAAGCCAAATTTAGATGTAACAAACGAAACTTGCGCATTATTCGTATGATCTAAACCTGCTGTCGATCCTATTAAAATTATTTTTCCATTTTCGGCCTGTCTTAAATTAGGTAATAGCGCCTGAATATATGTAATTGTGGAAGTTAAATTAATATTAATTAAATTTGCTATATCCCCAATCTCATCGCTATCAAACGTATAGTCATCTTCAAAACCACGCTTTTCCCAAACGCCAACATTATAAATTAATACATCAATAGCAACGCCTTGTAAAGTTTCTTTTAAAGCAGGAATATGTTGTTGACTAGATAAATCAATAGCCAGCCATTTACGATTTACGCCATCATTTATATCTAAACTACTTGGTCGTGTTCGAGACACCACCCATACTGTATCCCCTTTTGATGGTAACCCCTTTACAAATGCGTCACCTAATCCTTGGCTTGCTCCAAATATAATAAAGTTCTTACTCATCCAATCACCCTTTCTATATGACTACAACGTAAGTATAGTTAATATAAAAACCAGTGACAACTAATGTGATTTATGGAAATATTAAGATACCTAAAATTATTTACGCTTGTTGATTTTAAAATTTCATTGATTTCTTTTTCGTTATATTTACGCCCTACCTCAAACTTCGGTACAATGTATTGCAGTAAAATAATTTTTCGTTTTGAATAATGTTACTTCAAAACATTGGCTTTTCTTTCATTTTTCATAAGCTTTTGTCACGGTAAGTACTAAGGAAGATAATTCCTCCATTCCTCCCATGCTTCCATATAACCATTAAGATCGTGCGGATGAACTTTTATACACACGCCAATACGTGTATATAATTGAAAAACAACTTCATTCAAAAGTCGTTCTTTCGTAAAAGTTGCATTTCCGTCCCACAACGAAAACGATGAAAAAAGTGTATGTAAGTCTAAACTATCTGGCGAAGAACAAAACGCATAGGTGAAATCGTAAAGTTTTGGTCCGATTAAAGGTGATGGGTCAATAACGCCTTTTAACTGATTATAAGAATATACAAAATTATGAACACCCGTATCACCGTGAAGGTAATACTTCTCCTCTTGCTCGTGATAAGTATTTAATATATTTACCAATAACTCTACTCTTTTATGATCCTCGCTCGGTAATAGCTTACCTATATTCATTTTGGAAGACTCAAAACTACTATGATTAAAGTCTGACCAGGAGATTCTATGAATCCCGTTTACTCTTCCCCAAGGAATGTCTTTGTCCACCTTTTCATAATGATTAAATAACTCTTTCGTTAAAATGTTCATCCATTCTACTTTCGATCCTCGATTATAGTGAGTTTCTCCGGGTATAAAAGAGTACACAATAAATTCTTTTTTATGATCCGTGTAAAGAACATCCGGCAACAATTTCACTTTTTTATATGCAAGCAGGAATTCCTCAGTGGCAGATATTATCATAGGATCGTCGATCTTTATCACGTAGATTGGCATATTTTTGCACAGGATCGTGTATAAAATGCCCTCAGTTGTACCACTTTTTAACCTCTTCACTTCTAAATTATCATTTATGACTAAGCCTTTATTAATGAGTAAATCCATGATTTCATTTATTTTTTCCATTTTTCAATCCTCTTCAGACGTTTTAGTTAACTAGCTTAATAAGTTCGCTATCTTTTTCAACAATCCTGCTCATCAATAAGAAAAGTTGCCTTTGACTTGGGTAGCTTTTACTCTTGAATCGTTAAGTTAAAAAAATTCTTTGTTCACCTATACCCACCCGATATTAACAGTATCATCATGAAAGAATTCAATTACATATTTCTGAGTTAGGCAATAAATATATAAGTCACTTCCTAACCAGACAATCTCCTCAATATTACTTAATAATTCATTAGTCAATTTAGTTTTTATACATGGATGACTATCGTATCCCCAAAAGATATATATATGAATTGATGTATCTAATCCTTTAGAAATTAAAAGTGACGGAATACTTGTTATTTCTTGGTCAACCACTTCGATTTGGTTAATATTAACATTTTTCCAGTCAATTCGATTCCAAAATGTAAATGGGAAATTTGCAGAAAAATCTTCTACAATTAAATCACTTTTATTAGAATCTTGTATTTCAAATACTTCCGATTCGCCGAACACTTCTTGAAGCAAAGCCTTTACTTCATTCTCTTTTTCAATTCTTTCTTGGATAATTTCTTTTTGTCTTCGTACCTCTAAAATTTCCTTTAATCTCTTCTGTCTCTCTTCTCTGTTCACCCAAATGTTAAACTCCTTATCATATTGTTATTGAACCTAAACACAATTTAAAAAAGCGTTTCATTTTATTATTGAAACGCACCCAGTTAGTTGAATAGGATAGAAAGCTTTAAAAGGACTTACTTTTGAACTTCTTTTACTGAAACCCCTTCTGTTGTTACAAGAAAGGTTAATGTAATAGGACCTTCAGGTGGGTTAAAAGGACCTGTATACGTATCATATTTTACTTTCACTGTAAAATCATACTGAGAATATCCACCAGTTAGTCGTTTAATTTCTAATATTTCTGCATCCCAAAGTGCATAACTACGACTTGGATATTCCTTATTAATCACGTTCCTTGCATATGGGTCTAATAATACCAATAATACATCATAAAAATCGGAATGTATTTCTTCAGCACTGACATTCTCTGCTATCTGTGGTCTTTTCCAAGTTAAAACAGATGTTAAACTAATTAATAACAATAAAAATATTACTGATATCTTTTTCATCTAATCACCTACCTTTTTAAAAGGTAGTATTCACTTTAGGTAAAACAATATTCTTGTTCAACTAAACTGCGCTGTTAGATCAATAAAAACATACTAAGATTAGTAGTGCAGACCAAGGCATTGGTTCGTACTACTATTTTTTTATATAGTAGAGGTGAAGAATAGGTCGGGCAGCTCTTTGGATCTTGAATCCGTAAAAAAAACTGACCTACTTCACAACCTTATTTGAATCAGGTTTAAGTATGTTGGATCCTTTGAGATCGTGTATAAGAAATGGGAATCAATAAGGCTAATGTGAAGACTTCAAAACACATAGGGAGGGAGAACATGAAACATGTCATCGCCTTTGATATTAGTATGGGAAAGAGTTATATGGTTGTCTATAACGCGCTGAAAAAATGTCAGTTGGAAAAGGAAATTGCGCACAATCGTCCGGGATTTATGGACCTTAAAAAGTTAATTGATGACTTAATTGAAGGATATGATGAGCAACCTCATATCGTATTTGAATCTACAGGAGTCTATTCAAGAACACTGGAACGTTTCATGCAAGAGAACAACTATAGTTATTGCCTATTA